>DASSHJ010000123.1:0-3206 GCA_035692965.1 Nitrosospira sp.
CTGCCCGGGGAGGTAGCAGCGTCACTGTCATGAAGCCTCGCAACCACCGTATCATAAGGTCCCGCTGTCAGGGCCAGGGGTAGGCCATAGTCTATCTCATGCAAGAAACCATTGATGTAGCCCGACCACCCGACGGCGACGGCGGCGGCGGCCACGGCATATTCGAGAATAAGGGCCCAGCCCACCATCCATGCCGTCATTTCGCCGAATACGGCATAGGAATACGTGTATGCGGAGCCTGCTACCGGGACGATCGCGGCGATCTCCGAGTAGACAAGCGCGGTGAGCGCGCAAACGAACCCGGCGATGGCAAAAGAGTACATCATGCCGGGTCCCGCCTTTTGCGCCGCGACCGATGTGAGCACGAAGATCCCGGTTCCGATAATCGCGCCAATCCCAAGCATGGTGAGATCGAATGCTCCCAGTTGGCGCTTGAGCCCTTTTTTTTCCGCCGATTCGAGTATGTGATCCAGCGATTTGATACGTTCAAACAGCAATATGCTTCTCCGTATTACGGGGGCCAAAGGGCGAACTCGTAAAAACTCAGGCTCTTCGGGTGATTATGGAAAAAGAGTATTCTAAACCAGAGGGGGCGGTGTCGAGTAACTGGCTGAGCCGTTATAACATTGGTTCAAACCACCAGCGAGCTTGTCCCAACCATGGCTTTTCAGAATTCCCGCTTCGAGACGAACTGACTCATTGTGGGACGCGCCATTCGTATTTCAAGGCATGAAACGACGCGTGGCGTATCATTAAATAACCTTATTGAAGGAGAACGATCATGGCGGGTGTCCGTAGCTGGGCGGTGCATGGTGCGAAGGAGAGACTCGAACCATTCGTTTATGAACCGGGGCCATTGGGGCTGGAGGAGGTTGAGATCGCCGTGGAATACTGCGGGCTCTGCCATTCCGATCTCTCGATTATCAATAACGACTGGGGATTCACGCAATATCCCGTGGTGCCTGGTCATGAAGTGATTGGGACGGTGTCGGCGGCGGGTCCCGAAGCGAAGGGCGTTAAGGTGGGGCAGCGCGTGGGGGTGGGCTGGAACGCAGGGTGCTGCATGCACTGTCATGAATGTCTGACTGGCAACCATAATTTATGTATCCAGGCCGTGCCAACCATTATCGGTCATTACGGAGGTTTTGCGGAGAAAGTGCGCGCGCACTGGCTCTGGGCGATTCCGCTGCCCGAAAAGCTCGAGCCCGGTTCAGCAGGCCCATTACTGTGTGGCGGCATTACAGTATTTGCTCCGCTCGTTAACCATGGAATAAAACCGACGGACAGGGTGGGGATTGTAGGCATTGGCGGCTTGGGTCACATGGCGCTTCAATTCATCAATGCCTGGGGTTGCGAGGTGACTGCTTTCACTTCCAACCCAGCAAAATCTGACGAGTTGCTGAAGCTGGGGGCGCACAGGATTATATCCAGCAGGGATAGCTCTGAAATTCGCAAGGCGGCGAATTCACTCGATTTTCTGCTTGTTACGGTGAACATCCCACTCGACTGGAGCGCGTTCTTGGGTACGCTAAAACCCCGTGGCTGCATGCACGTGGTCGGCGCAGTACTTGAACCCATGCCGATCCCTGCTTTCGAACTCATCTCCGGACAGAAAAGCGTATCAGGCTCTCCGACCGGAGGGCCTGCAGCAATTTCACAAATGCTGGACTTCGCTGGACGGCACGGCATCGCTCCTCAGGTGGAGCACTTTCCCCTCAGCAAGGTCAACGATGCGATCGCGCATCTGGTGGCGGGCAAGGCGAGATACAGGATTGTCCTGGATGCTGATTTTGCCTGAGCAGTCTGAAGCGTCATCACTTGCTACCCGTCACACCAGTCGAATCTCCGCGGGGCCGTCTGCGGCCAAGGGATAGGAATTAGCGCTTATTTTGGTGGAGGTCCAAACGGCTGTTTATCGGCTGTGTGTCGGCTGTGGTCGGCCGTGTATCAAACTGGTGGTTGCAACACCTTTAGCTCGCAAGCCGTTTAACCCACGCCACGTAACTGTCCATCCAGCCCTGCAGGAATTTCTTCGTGTCTGCGTTACCGATGTTTCCCTTCTCGTCAAATAAACCTTCCTTTACCTGAATAAACGCTTCGGGTTGGCAAAGGACCGGCACGTCGAGATAAGCAAGTATGTTACGAAGGTGCTGTTGCGCCATGCACGTTCCCGGAGCGCCGATCGATGCTCCCATCATCCCACCGGGCTTGCGTGCCCAGGCGTTCTGCCCATAGGGACGGGAAGCCTGATCGAGTGCATTCTTGAGAACGCCTGGAATTGATCGGTTATATTCGGGCGTAACGAACATCAGCGCTTGAGCCGAGGCGATTTCCTTCTTCAGCCGCTTTACGGGTTCAGACTGATTTCCGTCGTTATCCTGGTTGTAAAGTGGCAAATCATCGATTCGCACGTGCGTAAATTCGAACTCCGGCGGTGCAAGCCTGATTACCGCGTTGGCGAGATGACGATTGAAGGATTCCTGACGCAGGCTGCCCACCACCACGGCTATTTGATATTGATCCATGCGTAACTCCTCTGGTATATGCTGCAATTGCGTGTACTTCAGCAGCAGGACTGTTATTTAGTTAGTTGTTGATGATCGCCTGGAAATAGGTTCTCTAAGAAAGCTTAGATTATTCGTCCTGCGGCGCCGGAAAATTACATGAGGCAGAGCTTTTTTTGGGAATTGCATCTCCGATTTGCACGTTTCATCTTCGGTCTGTGATGAAAGCCTGTACTTGGCCCGTACTTTAGGGCGTCTGCCTGACTCCCCAAATGTGCTTGAACGGCGTGACTACGGGCAGGACTTAGGCGAGGAACAGCCACAGGTACGAGAGAGCGGCCGTAATCAATAGAAACGGTATCGAGTACGCATGAAACATCAGCCAGGTTTTGCCGTCCTTTGCGAGGCGCAGCGCAATAAGATTCGCGAGCGACCCTAATATGAACCCGGACCCGCCGATATTGACTGCGTAAGCAATCATCGTCCAGTCATTCGAGTAGTCTGCCAGTAAAATGGCAGCGGGGACGTTGCTGACAAGTTGTGAAAGCGCAATTCCGGCGACATAAAGCCGGCGAGAGTCGTCCAGCATCAGTCCTCCAAGCAATGAATTGACAGCCGGATGCTGGGAAATCAGCCGCATATCGACCCCAGCAATGGTGGGCCAATCCACAAGGCCAAGGTAAGAGGAAAGCCGCAAGGGTT
>DASSHJ010000124.1:0-2511 GCA_035692965.1 Nitrosospira sp.
TTTCTTTCCTGCGTCCTTCTTTTCACCTTCCTTGGAAACGCCCTCTTTCTTCTGTACGGTCGTCGGGATATCCGATGCAGCCACAGCCGCCCCTTCTTCCGCAGCCACACCCCGTGGGATGACAATAGTTGCCACCGATAAATCCTCCCCCTTGAGAAGAGCAGGAATTTCCACGCCTTCCGGCATTTTCAGGTCGCTCAGGTGAAGGGTATTTCCCGCGGTCAGGTCAGACAGATCGACGGTGATGAATTCGGGCAGGTCCTTTGGCAGGCATGAAACGTCCAGTTCCGTCAGTATGTGGGTGACAATGCCTCCAGAGAGCTTTACGCCCGGTGCGATGTCAGCATTGATGAAGTGCAAGGGCACTTTCATGTGTATTTTCTTGTTCGGATCGATTCGCTGAAAATCGATATGCAGCACCTGCAATTTGAAGGGATGCATTTGTATGTCGCGTAGCAGAACGGGTTCTTTTTGGCCCTCCATATCCATCGTCAGAATGGAAGCGTGAAAGGCTTCCTGCTTGAGCTGGTGGTAAAGGTTGTTATGATCCAGTTCGATAGCCTGGGCAGGGCGCTCCCCGCCGTAAACGACTCCCGGCACCTGGCCGGAACCACGCAGGCGGCGGCTCGCACCTTTGCCCTGCAGTTCGCGCTTTTTCGCGCTGATTTCTATTTGCATCATTTTCTCCAGAGTGTGGATCGACCCGCGACCAGGTGACCCGATTGACAATAAACCGAACCTTTAATATCTGATACTTCCAAACGCCCTACTGATGCTGCTTCACTATTATTACGGTTCCGGCGCCCTACGCTACCGCTACTCCATGAACAGCGAACTCACCGAATCCTCGTTGCTGATCCTCAACATTGTCTCCGCAAAAAGGCTGGCGACACTCAGCTGATGGATGCGGGAACACGCCCTGGCGTCTTCCCGGAGCGGAATGGTATCAGTCACCACGAGCTTGTCCAGGGCCGAGTTCTCGATTCGCTCCACCGCATTGCCGGACAATACAGGGTGAGTGCAATAAGCCACCACCCGCTCCGCCCCGTGCTCTTTCAAGGCGCGCGCAGCCTCGCATAGCGTGTTGGCCGTATCTACCATGTCGTCCATGATGACGCAGGTGCGCCCATCCACCTCGCCGATGATATTCATCACTTTGGCGACGTTGGCTTTGGGACGCCGCTTGTCGATAATGGCAAGGTCGCATTCCAGCCTTTTGGCCATCTGCCTCGCTCTTACCACCCCGCCCACATCCGGCGAGACCACTACCAGGTTCTGGTAGTTGTTTTTCCATATATCGCCCAGCAGGATGGGCATACTGTAGATATTGTCAACGGGAATATCGAAAAATCCCTGGATCTGGTCCGAATGCAGATCCATGGTCAATAGCCGGTCTATCCCGACCGTCGTCAGCATGTTTGCCACCACCTTGGCCGTGATCGGCACACGGACCGAGCGCGGCCTTCTGTCCTGGCGAGCGTATCCAAAATAGGGTATTGCCGCCGTAATCCGGCCCGCCGAGGCCCGTTTCAGCGCGTCGACCAGCACCAGCAGTTCAACCAGCGTGTCATTGGTCGGCATGCAGGTCGATTGCAGCACGAACACATCCTTGCCGCGGACGTTCTCCAGGATTTCAACCATCACCTCGCCATCGCTGAAGCGGCCTACAGCCGCCCGTCCCATCCGGATATTCAGGTGACGTACGACATCCTGCGCCAGCTTGGGGTTGGCGTTGCCGGTAAAAACCATCAAGCTATCGTAGGCCATGGCTGGAGGCTATGTATTGGGATTCAGAGCGGATTGAGGAACATTTCCTCGCTTCGGGAACTACTCGTGATTCGATAAGACCTCGAAACTACACGGCTTGAATATGGCTGGGGAGGTAGGGATCGAACCTACGAATGCCGGAATCAAAATCCGGTGCCTTACCACTTGGCGACTCCCCAGAACTAGCCTTCCACTAAATCATGCAGGGGATGACGGCTCAATCCCTCCGCAACAAAACCGCTCATACCGGATGGAACCTGCGCCAGAGCTAACCTCGCTGCCGTCTCCGTGGCAAATTCCGCAAATACGCAAGCACCGGAGCCCGTCATTGCCGCGATGCGCGCCGCGTGGAGCTGCCTGAGCCACTGAAGAGCATGGGCCACCTCACGATATAAGCCGCATACTACGGGCTCGAGATCGTTGTGTCCGCGCTCGACGGAAAAGGGCGGTATTTTGATTGGAATCGTGTTTCGTGTCAATTCCTTACTGGCAAAAACCTCGGCAGTCGAGACATGCACGGGTGGCGTAAGCACGAGATACCAGGCGGGGGGCAGGTCGATAGTGCGGAGCTCTTCGCCCACCCCTTCCGCAAAAGCGTTCTCCCCGAATATAAAGACGGGAACATCGGCGCCCAGCCCCAGCCCCAGCTTCTGCAATCGCTTTCTCTTCCAGTCCAAGCCCCATAAACGATTGAGAGCAATTAGCGTAGTGGCAGCATCCGAACTGCCTCCCCCCAACCCTCCC
>DASSHJ010000125.1:0-3330 GCA_035692965.1 Nitrosospira sp.
CGGCTTCGAGTATTCGAAATGGTTTGGGCGGGATGCTGCCGAGCATCTGGTGCATTCGCTCGAAGATATCAGCCGAAGCGCTCAGCCTGGGGAAACGCCGGTGGTAAGCATCATACTCGACGGTGAAAATGCCTGGGAATATTACCCATATAACGGCTACTATTTCCTCAACGACCTCTACGAAATTATCGAAAATCACGAAGTGATAAGACCGACAACTTACCGGGATCATATTGCATCGATGATTCCATCTGATGCGGCTGAGCTGCCTGTTTTGGCCGCCGGCAGCTGGGTATACGGGACCTTTTCGACCTGGATTGGCGACAAGGACAAAAATCGGGCGTGGGATCTGCTGTGCGCGGCGAAGCATAGTTACGATCTCGTGATTCAGAGCGGCCGCCTTACCGACGACGAAATTGCAAGGGCCGAACGTCAGCTTGCTTCCTGCGAAAGTTCTGACTGGTTCTGGTGGCTGGGTGATTACAATCCTCCGCTCATCGTAGAGAGTTTCGACAAGCTGTTTCGGGCCAATCTGGCTAATCTTTACACTCTGTTAAAGCTGCCCGTGCCGTTGCCGGTACTTGAGCCCATCAGTCAGGGGGGTGGGGCGCCAGAGTCGGGCGGGACGATGCGCCGCGCCTCCTGAGGACGAAGAAGTGATGGTCTTCCCGTACTCCAAGGGGGAATTCGAATAATCAAAGACCGCGCTTTTCAGGCCCAGGAGCGGGTTCTGATTCGCCAGGACTTATCTGGCATATAGCGAGTTCCCGTTCCATACAAGAAAGCGGTGTCTCGGCACCGCTGCGCGATGCTCTTTCGGAGAATGGCTTCATGCCTCAACCTGTCTCTCTGCTGTTCGGCGTACATGCTCATCAGCCCATCGGAAACTTCCCGGAGGTCCTGGCCGATGCTCACCTACGCTGTTACAGGCCGTTTCTCCACGTTGTTTACCGCTATCCCAGGTTCCGTTTCGCCTTCCACGTTTCCGGATGGCTGCTGGATTATCTTATCGAGCATTATCCTGAAGATATGGTGCTGCTGCGGGAAATGGTTGCGCGCGGCCAGGTCGAGCTGTTTGGTGCAGGAGACACGGAGCCTGTACTCGCTGCAATTCCGCATCGGGATCGTATCGGGCAGGTACAAGGGTTCTCGGACAAGCTGGAGACGAAGTTGGGGCAACGCCCGCGAGGAGCGTGGCTGACGGAGCGGGTCTGGGATTCGACCGTTGTCCCTGCGCTGGCCGATTGTGCCATTCGCTACGTGATCGTGGATGATTACCATTTTCTATGCGCAGGCAAGCAGGCGGATGAACTGAACAGTTATTACACTACCGAGGAGGATGGGCGTACGCTCGACCTCTTTCCAATCTCGGAAGCCTTGCGTTACCGGATCCCGTTTTCGCCCGCCGAGGAGGTGGTGGCGTACGTGGAGTCTCTTGCAGGCAGGGCGACGGGAGGCGGGGCGGCAATTTACTTTGACGACATCGAGAAATTCGGAATATGGCCTGAGACATATCAGTGGGTATATGAAAACGGTTGGCTGGATAAATTCATCCAGGGTGTTCTTGGTTCGCCGATCATCAATGCAGAGCATTACGGGGATTATCATTCCGCCACGAAAACCCGGGGGATCGTCTATCTGCCGACGACTTCCTATATCGAAATGAACGAGTGGACCTTGCCGGCGGGACCTGCCCGTGCTTATTCCGCCTTGGTGCATCACGCCAAGGCCGAAGGCTGGTACGAAAGCAACAAGGCCTTCCTGCGTGGCGGCATCTGGAGGAATTTCTTTTCCCGATATCCTGAATCCAACTGGATGCATAAGCGCATGCTGAGTCTTTCCCGGCGCCTTCAGTCCCTTCCGGACGATCAACGTACCCCTGCCATGAAGCGAAAACTATACGAGTCGCAGGCCAATGACGCGTATTGGCACGGTTTGTTCGGAGGGCTTTATCTGCCTCATCTGCGGCGTGCCGTGTATGGCGCTATTGTTGAGCTGGAGGCAATGCTGGATGCGTACGCGTCCCGCCCCGCGCGATTCATTGAAGATACCGATCTCGATGGGTTCGATGAGTTGTATTTGCAGAATGGCGTAATACAAGCGGTCCTGAAACTGGACGGAAGCGGAAGCGCATGCGAACTGGACTCTTATCTGCTGAAGCACAACTTTGGCGATACGCTGCGACGTCAGACAGAACATTATTACCACAAAATGCATGAGGGGCAGAACAGGGAGCAGGCCGGGGGCGGGATCGCCTCGGCGCATGACAGGGTGAGCTTCAAGCACAAGATAGATGCGCAGGATATTACTGTTGACGAGCATGGGCGCGGCCTGTTTATGGATCGCTTGAATGGCGCAGCAGTCGATTATCAGCACAAACCGCTGCCGAATCGCGGTTCGTATTGCCATGTGGAAGTCGGTTCCCCTCAAATCGTAAAGAGTTTCGAACTGGTCGACAACAAGTTGCTCGCCTCATATCATTTCCTTGAGGGCGTTGAAGGTATCTTCAGTACCGAAATCAATCTCGCCATGCCGAGTTGCGATGGCTGGGGCGGGCGTTATGTTTATAAGGGAGATATCCCCGGGGGGTTCGGACAAACGCTCGAGCTGGATGGCATCTCGGAAATAACCCTGGATGACGATGAACTCGGTGGAAGTATCGAGCTGAAAGTATCACATCCGGCGCTTTTGCGCGGCCGGCCCTATTACTCCGTGTCCCAATCCGAAGCGGGGTTTGAGAAGATCATGCAAGCGGTGACACTTGTCCTCGAATGGCAGGAGACGATCTTTGAAGATCTGGTCATCACCCTCGAGGTCGGGTCGAAAGAGAAACCGGAAATCCTTAGGTTCCTGGGTTAGGCAGGTGCGTCGCTACAAGCTGGCCCTATCTTTCTCCATTCTTTGATGGCTTAGAACGAGGCACGAATAAACGTGTTTCGGGGAGAGTAGTCGGAATTGAGTACCAATGTGCGAGTCTGTAGAGTTGTAGTGTAGGCTGTAATATTTCTGGTAAAATCGCGAATTGTCCAAGAGTTCAGCAAGGGATCTGTCATGACCTATGTAGTAACCGAAGCCTGTATCAAATGCAAATACACTGATTGCGTGGATGTCTGCCCAGTGGATTGCTTTCGCGAGGGACCGAATTTTCTCGTGATTGATCCGGACGAGTGCATTGATTGTACCCTTTGTGTTGCTGAATGCCCGGTCGAGGCCATTTACTCCGAGGATGACGTTCCCGTGAATCAGCAGCAATTTACCGCACTCAATGCGGAACTATCCAAGGCCTGGAAGCCTATTATCGAGAAAAAAGACGCTCTACCCGAAGCAGAT
>DASSHJ010000126.1:0-10929 GCA_035692965.1 Nitrosospira sp.
ATATCAGGGCCTTTTTTGTTTTCGTTAGGAAAAAGGAGATTTTACTCATGTACAACAAGAATTCGAGTGCGAAATGGCCGTTGCTCGCAGTGACAATGTGGTTAGGCTCGATGGTTGTGGGAGGGGCTGCGTTTGCTGATAACGCCGTTAAACTCAGGGTACTGCTCGTTACGACAGGCGATTTGACGCAGGACATTGGATTTGCCTATATCAAGCCTGCCCTTGATGAAATGGGCGTGCCCTACGACGTATTAAATGCCGGCACCCAGGATCTCACCGCTGAGATGCTCGCAGCCAAGAGCGGGGTAGCCTGCACCGCTGCCACCGCAGGCTGCATAGGCAATTATAACGGCATCATCCTGACCGATTCCGACCTGGTTCCCAACTTCACACCCGCGGAATGGGACATCCTGCACAACTACGAAAAGAGTTTCGCGGTTCGCGAAGCGGTACTGTCAGGATGGCCGGCTACTTATTGGGATCCCAATGCCCCTTTCGGCATCTACCTGGATTACGGCTTGGTCTATTCGTCCAGTGCGAGCAATTACACTGGTGCGTGGTCGATTCCCGTCGCTTACACCAGGCAGGTTTTCGAATATGTGAACTCGGCTAACACCCTTCCAATTACGGACTTTGCCTTCTCGGCCAATCCTCGAAATGATGCCACCCTCTTGCGGGATGGTACCAAACCAAATGTTGTGCCGCTTTTGAAAACCCAGAATGGCGAGGCGCTGGTATCGATCGTGCAATACGTGGTGCCCCCGCAAACCACACCGGTGCGCGAGGTGATGATCTCAACGATTACCAATGCGGATTTCCTTGTCCACTCAAAGGTTCTGGTCTACGAATTCATCAATTGGGCCACGCAAGGGGTTTTTGTCGGGGCACGCTATATCCATATGGCTGCCCATGCGGATGATTTGTTCATTCCTGACGAATTGTGGGATCCTGCCCTCAAGGCAACCAATCCTAGCACCACCTTTCGCTTGGGCAGCGCCGACATCAACAATGCGGTTAGCAAGCAGGCCGCCTTTCGCGCTGCACATCCGGTAGCGGGCACGTTCAAGCTCGATTTTCCGTTCAATGGTTCCGGTGCCGTACTCGATCCCGAAGCAATAGCGCTTGCCGCCGACCTGAGCGATGACCTGGTGGCCGCGGTGGTCGCCAACAAGGCAAATTTCCGTTTTATCAATCACACCTTTACGCACGCAGATATGGATAAGGCACCCGTTCCAGCGAATGCCCCCTGTGATTACGAGACCTTTACCACCATCTCGGCTACCCAAGCTGAAATTACCAAAAACCGGACAGTGTGGGGACTTCTGGCTCTTCCCGAGCAAAGCCAGAATAACAGGATGCTCTTGAGCGGCAACCACTCTGGTCTCAAAGACCGCAAATGCACGGCGGATCCTGCCTTGCATCCAGAAATGGCCGATGTCCAGTCTGATGACGTGGCCTTTGACCAGGGGGGCGCGAATCCGCTCTTCCTTCAAGCCGCCGCTCGCGCATCAGTGAGCTATCTTGCCTCTGACTCGTCCCAACGCGCCCAAAACATTGAGCAGTACATCAGCCAGTACAACGACGGCAGCCAGACGGATCGATTGATGCTCCCGCGCTGGCCCACCAATATTTTTTACAATGTGATAAATCCGACTCAGCAGGTGGACGAGTACAACTATATCTTTCATGACAGATTCGTGAGTGGTGGACAGGATCCTTGCCAGATACCCGGAGCCATCTGCTCTCCGCGGAGTTATGCGGATATCCTGCTCGCCGAAGCGGATACGGCAATACGGCATATGATGACCTTCAACAAGTGGCCGCATTTTTTTCATCAAACGAACGTTGCCAGCTATGACGCGAGCGGCAACACGCTGCAGTTCGACTGGCTGAATGCTGTCTTTACCGAGTACGAGCGACTGTTCACGCTGCCAGTCAAGAACGAGCCCCATTATTTGATCGGCGATCACACCGCAGACAGCCTCACTGCCAAATCCGCCGCGATTCAAGCCGTCTGGAACCGCACCACCAATCAGGTCACTCTATCTGCAAATAAAGCCGTCCCCAATCTTTTGGTTACGGGACTCTCCGGTGGAGAACTATATGGCGGTCAATATATTCGCACCATTAGCATAAATACCACCGCCAAGGCGATTATGGTCAACCGGGGGCTCACGCAGTGACATCGACCAGCATTCTGGAATCTTTCGAAAACGTAAAAGATCAAGAGGATTTTCAAATGGAATATAACATTCACTCGACGAGAACGTTTCTTGCCCTGCTGGCCGTGGCCGTTACAATCGGCACCGGAACACCGCTCGCGGTATATGCCGGGGCAGGGCAAGCTGATGGCAAACCACAGCACGCCAATGATGAGAATAACAGGAAGAAAATACGAGAGGCAAACGACGTGAAGCTGAGGGCGCAAGAGCCTTTCTACTCAGAGCATGCTAAAGCCCTTGCTGAGCAATACAGGGAAACTGCGGAGATTGTTGCACGTCAGGGCGGTAACGCCCAACCAATTCTCGATGCCGCTGCTCATCTTGAGAGCCAGTCTGAGCTGGTTGCGAAAGTTCGCCGGAACGCGGTCCCTATAGAGATTCCGCAACCTGTATCCCATCCCAAGGTTCATAAAAAATAGCTCGTCGAGAAGCACCGACGATTGCCTAGGCAAGCCGGAGACAATCCTCCCTTGGCACAGGGGGCGTCTGAATAGCCCACCCAAAAGGGGGAGGAACCGGCTTTTCGTCTTCAATATCGCACCCATGCGTTTGCGATTGCTCTAGCCACGGTCCAGCGCCTCTTTCCCGACCCCTACATTGGGCCCCTCTAGGCTGCCCGAAACCATGCAGACTAATAATGATTTTTACAGCTAATGAAAGTAAGGAGAAGACCGCAAAGAATTAAGGGATGCTTTTCGGAATGCTTTTCGTCTCGATTACCGGAGACAGGACATTCATGAAAGAGAAGCCAGACATCAGCTCGCTGCTTGTACCGGTGACAATGTGGCTGGCGTTAATGACTGCGGCTACCCCCACATTCGCCGATAACGCCGTGAAATTAAAGGTCCTAATTATCACGACAGGCGATGTCGCGCAAGATCCCGGGTATGCGTATATCAAGCCGGTCCTGGATGAGATGGGCGTCCCCCACGATGTGTTAAATGCTGAGACGCAGGACTTGGCAGCCGAGATGCTGGCATCCTCGGCCCAGGGTGCCTGCAAGGCTGCGGAGGCGGGTTGCGTGGGAAACTATAACGGGATCATTCTGACCGACTCAGACCTCGTCCCTAACTTTAGTCCCGCGGAGTGGGAGATCCTGCACGGTTACGAACAGGACTTCGGTGTCCGCGAGGCGGTTCTATCAGGATGGCCGGGCACTTATTGGGACCCCAATCCTCCCTACGGCATTTATCTGGACTATGGCTTGGTGTTTTCGTCAGCCGGAAAACTCTACGATAGCAAGTGGACCGTACCCGAGGCATACAGCAAACAGGTTTTCGAGTATGTGAACCAGGCTAACGACTTGCGCATCACCGATTTTGCCTTTGCGGCCACCCCCCGAAAGGAAATTCAAACCCTTCGGGATGGGACCGTGCCAAAGGTCGAGCCGCTGTTAAGAACTCAAAACGGCGAAGCCCTGGTATCCGTTGTGCGGTACATGACGCCTGTAAAGACCACGCCGGTCCGCGAAGTCATGATTTCAACGATTACGAACAGCCCACAACCCCTCCACTCGAAGGTTCTGGCCTATGAGTTCATCAATTGGGCCACCCAGGGGATATTCGTGGGAGCGCGCTTTGTTCATATGGCTGCCCATCTGGACGATTTGTTTCTGGGCGATCATTTGTGGGACCCGTCAGTCAAGGGGAATAATCTGGCGAATATCTATCGCTTGAACGGTACTGATATCGATAATGCGGTAAGCAAGCAGGGCGATCTCATAGCAACGCATCCATTAGCAGGTGGGTTCAAACTGGATTTTCCATTCAATGGTTATGGGGCAGTGGTAGATCCAACAGCGATGACACTGGCTACGAACCTAGCGGATGAGCTCGTGAGCGCAGTAATTGCAAACAAGAACAATTTCCGCTTCATCAACCACACCTTTAGCCACCGGCTAATGGACAAGACGCCGGTTCCCGCCGAGGCGCCTTGTGATTACGCGACCTTTACGGATATGACAGCTGTACAAGCGGAAATCAGCCGAAACCGAACGGTCTGGTCGCTCCTTGGCCTTCCCGAGCAGAATGAGAACGACGAGGTGCTTATAAGCGGTAATCACTCGGGGTTGAAAGATAACAAATGCACAATCTACCCTGCTATGCACCCCGACATGCCCAACATTCAAGCTGACGATGTTGGGTTTGATCAGGGTGGAGCGAATCCGCTTTTTCTCCAGGCCGCCGCCAGCCTCGGCGTAAAATACCTTGCGTCCGACTCATCGCAGCAGGGACAAAATATTGAGCAATATATCACTGGGTATGATGACGGAAGCCAGGACGATCGAGTTATGCTACCGCGCTGGCCAACCAACGTTTTCTACAACGCTACAAATCCGACTCTGTTGACGGATGAATACAATTATCTCTTTCATGATAGATTCGTCTCTGCAGGGCAGGACCCATGCGCAACACCCGGAGCCATCTGTAGCCCCCTCTCATACACAGAAATCCTTGGAGTCGAAGCCGATAAGGCATTACGCCGAATGCTGACCTTTTCTAAGTGGCCGCATTATTTCCACCAATCGAACCTCGCCAAGTATGATGAAAGTGGCAGTACCGTCCTGTTTGACTGGCTGAATGCAGTGTTCACAGCGTATGAGCGATTGTTTACGCTACCTGTCAAGAATTATCCCTACTACCTCATCGGTAGGCGCACGGCGGAAAGCCTTGATGCAAAATCGACGACGGTCGAGGCGGTTTGGAATCGCACGACCAACGAGGTGACGCTCTCAGCAGGAAAAGCTTTATCAGGCCTTCTCGTTACAGGTCTTTCCGGGGGAGAACTGTACGGAGGTCAATCTATCAGGAAGGTAAACCTGGATATAAATGGGATAGCGACTTATCCCGTAGACCGGGCTTTGACACAGTAAGTAAGCGATGAGCAAAGTGTTCCTGTCGGACACACATCGCCATTTAACCCTCGACCCGTCTGCTTGCCCGGGTAAAAGCGTCAGAAGCGAAAGGAGTATTGGATACCTGCACCTGCAAAGGGTTGATTGGTCCGGCCACCCTGAACATTACTATAAAAGGCGCTGACGCTAAGAATGTCGCGGCCTAGTAGCGAAATTCCCATTGAAATCCGCCCGTTATACCCTATCGCATCGGCGGGCCACACATACCCGCTCCAGACGTCTGCAAGAACGAAGGGTCGCCTCAGGATTCCCTGGTCGGGAGGGCCATAGCGGAAACTCGTCCCCATTCCCATCATCGCGAATCGCCGAGGAACGATTGTGGCCGGTTGCGCCACGGATGGAGACAGAAGCCCGTCCAGGTCAGACGGAAGCGTTTGAGCAAGGTGGTTGTTTTCCCATGACCCTTGCAGACGGACCTGCCAGTCCTGGATTCCGGAGAGGAGCGAATATCCCAAAATCCCTTGCAGCTTATAGCCCTTGCCCAGCTCACCGCCGCCCCTGGACGAATAGCGATGGCCATCGGCCTCAAAATTGGCAAACATTTGCTGCGATAGCTGAGCGGATACGCCGAGCAGGAGCGTATCTTTTTTTCCCAAAGCTCGTAATGCGCCCGTTTCATGGCTCAGTTCGCTCACACCGGCACGAAGGCTCGCCCTCACCCGTTGAGTGATGTCCTGCGTGAGCCGGACCGCACCGTAGGGAATGGAGTTCACTTCTCTAAGATTGCCTCCGACATTCGCCTGGAACGTCCCCTGGCGCAGTGGATGCTTATATTCCAGAGAAATATCCACTTCGTTGGTGGCAGGCAAGCGGACATTGGGGTCGGTGGAACCAAGATTGATATACTTGAGGTCGGTGGCCAGTACGCCACGCATGTAAGGCATGTTAAAGCGGGTTCGGCCTTCGAGGAAATTGATGTTTCCCAGAGTTCTAAAATCAAAGGAGGTTGCTATCTGCCGGCTGGTTTTCACCACTAGGTCATCCCTCAGGTTGAAGAGGCCCGACTGCAGCGATGAGGGTTGTTTATGCAGCTCGAGGAGCTTATAGGTGGACGCAAGGGCCTCGTCGTTTCTTTCCAAACGCCTGAACGCCTCCATTCTGTTGAATTCCGAAAGCTTGTCATTTTCTTTTTCAAGAATGTTCTCGACAGCAGCCAGATCATTCTCTCCCAATGCCAAAGCAAGGCGCTGCCAGGTCGGCGATTGCTGCCTCGAAATATGCTCCTTTAGCAACCAGTAGCGAGCGGCAGGATAATTCTCCTGGGACAGATAGGAAGCCACGAGCAATTCCTGAACGGCAGGATCGTCGTATCCTTTGGCAAGCAGCTTCTTCAATACGGATACATCCGCATTTGCACCTTCCAGATCTCGAATCAAGGCAAAATATTCCGGGCGCAGCAGTTCCTTGATCTTCTTGTCTGGCGCTTTTGCGACTTCGTTGAGTCGTGACCGCAAGCTGGAGAGGATATATTTGCGCAGTCGCCAGGCTTTATCCGCATGCCCGGATTTTCCCAAAGTGTCTGCATAGGTAAGCAGCCAAAGGTAGTCTTGGGGATTTGCCTTCGTTTTACGCTCCAGCCAGGGCAACGCTTCCTTATTCTGGCCAACCTTGGTCAGAGCAACACCATAAACGCCCCATAACGAAGGGTTTTTCGACGCTTCCGAGCGCCAGGTCTTGATATGCGCTTGCAGCGATTCCTTGTCGTCCGATCCGATCAGGTTCCACAGGATTCCTTCCTTGGCCGTTGCAGATGCCGGATTGACCTTCAGGGCCTGGTGATAATCTTTCAGTGCCGTTTCAGGCTCCTTCTCGTTAAGATTAAGCTGAGCGTGCATTAACCAGTACATCTCCGAGTCCCGGAACTGGGACTCGTTTTTTTCTGCGATTTTAAAAAGCCGCTTGAGCTGTTCCGCCAACCCCGCCTGATTCGCGACATCCATCGAAAGCAATAGCCAGCGGGGCTGGTTAAGCCGTTGATAGCCTTCTTCGCCGACCGCAATGGACTCGGTCCACTTGCTCATGTCGCGAGTAAGTTGAATGAGCCGTTCCGCGACGATTGCGCTCGTGCTTCCCGATTTCCAAAGGATGCGGTAAGCTCCCAAGGCGTGTTCGGGTCTTTTCATCTCCCACGAAATATCCCCCAGTACCTCCCAAAATGGCAGGTCTTTCTCCGTTACCTTATCCTTGTTCGCCACCAGCACCGCGAGTGCCTTCTCGGATTGGCCATTTTTCCATATCAGCCTGCCCTGATGGGCCAGCGCCTCTGGCAAGCGATTGAACTCCCCACCGATATGCCGCCATGTAACGATGGCTTCGGCAAGCTGCCCCGCGTTCTCCTGCGTTTTAGCCAGTGCTTCCCACACCTGCGGATTGTCCGGATAGCGATCCAGATAGGATTTCAGGAAATTGACATGCTCGGTTAAACTGCCCGCTTCAGCGTAAGCGGACAACGCACTGTTCATTTCATCGTTGGTGAGCTTCCGCATACCGGATAGCTGTATCAGCATTTCCAGTGCAGTGCCAGTGGAATTCAGTGCATTCGAAAGCCTGATGGTGTTGATGATCGATGGTTCGTCTTTTCTATTTCTCGCCAGCCACAACCATTCCTTCAGCGCGACTTCCCGCATTAAAGCCCATTCGGCAATACGCCCCAGGTTTTCATGGGCATTTTCATCCGCAGGAGCGAGATCAACGATGCGTTGCGCCAATGCCACGGCCGATTGAAGTTCTCCTACCGCAAGCGCACGATCAGCCTGCTTCCTGATTTGCTCCGTGTTCTCGGGCTCGAGCGCCAATCTCTGGGCGCCGGTTTCATACGCTTTCCTTTGATCGTTACTTGCCAGGTAAATGTTGATTGCCTCATCCAGCAATTCGGGATCTTCCGGGAACCTCTGTTGATACTTGCCGAGGTATTGCAATGCGATCTGGCTTTCTCCAGCCGCCCGTAGCGCTTCGAGCGTCAGAAACGCAAACTGTCGGGCCTGCTCGACATCCTCGGATAACTCGTAGCATTCATGATATATATCGGCCGCCTTTCTCGGCTGCTCGGACGCCATATGCCATCTAGCTGACTCTTTCAGTTTTGCCACGCGATCGGAGGAATCGTCAGCACTCTCCGACCAGCGGTAATATAAATCGGCAACAACAGAAGGCTGCTCGAGTTCCAGGTTGAGTTTGATAACCTTCGGCAGAAGAGCAACCGGAACCTGATTTCTGCTGATCTCGGCAACGCTGTTTTGCAGCGTGGCAAGCTTGGTTTTCCGGCTTGGGTTGTCTTCCCCCGTAGAGTAGTAATCCTTGAAGTCAATTTCCAATGCCAGCAGCCTCGTATCAAGCTCGCCCGGACCATTCCTCGCCAGCAGCGGTTCCAGCGCAGTTCGCGCCTCGGCCAACTCGCCCATGTTAATGTAATGCCGGGCAAGCTGAATCCGTAAACCAACGTCCTCCGGATTCATGTTCAATAGAAGCTGTAAATAGAGTACTGAGAGATGGTCCGGCCTCTCCACCTGCAACAATTCCTTTAACCGATCCTCCTTGTAAAACAAAAGCGCAAAAACAAGGATTACCCCTAAACAGAAAAGAAATATCGTTTTTTTTAAACTGCCGAACAGATTCATGATTGGATTCTCTTAAGGTTTCGTCTATTCATACATGAGGGCAATATCAGTTCTGACCAGCCGAGACCCAAACCTTCGTTGCGCAGAAAGCTTTGATGCTTAAAAATATGACTTTTATCCAGTCACTTTCCTGATAACCCAACCGTTTGTTTTGGAAGGAGCTTGATACGGCCTCCGGGGTATGTCCGTTCGGTCAATAACATAAACAGGGTGATTGTTACAGCCCGGATCAAAAAAGGCAAACTGAAAAGATATATGCTCGGACATCCCGTACGGTACTCAAAAGTGGAAGGGGATAAAACGGGGTTTGGAACAACGTCATGATTTTCCGCGTACCTTAGTATCTGAGAAGGACGTGCACCTGGAATGTCTATAGAATGTCTATCGAGGTAGATTGCTCGATCATAACGAGGATGTGCGGCCAGAGCAGCAAGACAAGACCCGCTAATAACACACCAGCGTCGCATTTCCCGGGTCGGCCACTGGAAAAATAAATTTCCAGCCTTTATTTTCATGCTGCCCGTCGAGTCTTCCGCCAGACCAATTTACATAACATTTTTGTCCGGGGGGCCCAGTGACCATTTCCAACGGCACGTGAGAACGCACTTGAAAATTGACCCCTTCCGCGGTCTCCTGCCATTCCTCTATCTCTCCGTTGCTGTGCAACAGATGGATGGACGAGGGAGGATCAGTTGACGTATATAGCAGGACGCGGCCATTCTTGGGAAAAAGATGCACGTACCTCCCTTGATTTACATCATGAACTCCCACAATGCCCTCCGATCTTTGCAAGTCCGGCCATCCTGTTGAAACGGGAAGGCGTAACGTACGCAGTTTGTCGACCCCACGAATATCCCACGCGCCGTCGAGGCGACGGGACAAGGTGATGTTATAGAATTCATTTACTTTCTGGCTGTATTCACTTACCCAGACAGGCCTTTGTTCCTGTTTGACGCTCCAGTCATAAACCGATTTCAGCCCATCGGTAGAGGTTATTTTTATTCCCGAATAGAAGTGATAGTGAATATGCATAGGTTTTAGACGAAGCGGGTTATCCGTAAGCTGCATCGTGTCGATAACCCCCGTAAACCCGGGCTCTTGTCGCCGGTTTATATAAAACGCATCGCTTGCGATGGGTGCATACACCTGGATCTGACCGTCGATCGAATAGCCCGTAGGGGGAACGCGCGTTACGGTCTTCTCATCGCTCGATATCGTAGCGCCACCCCCATTCATGTTCTCCAATCCAAGCGAATGGACCAAGCTGAGCGCATCTTTGCCAGCCAATCCATCCCCTGTCCATAGGAAAACACGGGTATCCTTGCCCTCAGGGGCAAGCGTTTTATTGATATATTCTACTGATCCGGCGATTTCCCGCTGGATGTCAAACCCATATCCGCTAATGGGTAGGCGATAATCATCGCCAACCGTAGAAATATTGTTCTTCGCAAACCATGATGAAGGATGACTATAAGAATGGCTGGCAATCTCCACATTGTTCATTTTGAAAACGTCTCTTGCTGTTTTCTCGGCCTCACTCAATCCGCCTGACCGTTCGCCGTTCGCTATTTCGCCCTCGATTATCGAAACAGTTGAAGGCAGCGGGTATTTTTGCAGGAAGCGATGCTGAATAACCTTCATCGCAGTTGGCCTACCGTCGATCTCCGCTTTAGCCCCTGCCCCATCACCGTCAATTTGTACAAGCAGCAGACGCCGCCCATTCTCAGTCGTAACATCTGGAACGGGTATTCCCGACAGATCGAGAGCCGTGGATAAAAACTCGAACGGATTGATGATCCATCGTTGGCGCCCCTGGTGGCCGTGCGCTACCACATAGGGATGCAAGGCAACACCCCCCCATTGTCCCGAAAAAACAGCGACCAGCGGAGTTTCCGGCTGCTCTCCCCAGCTCAAATGCTTTTCGGTGCTCCCGTCGAGTGTTCGCCAGAGCGGAAACCCGGGTGTGCCGGGCGCCGGTTGCGCTTCATACCCGATTATCCTGTCGTTGAACACCATTGAGCCAGGTTCTACAGATGATTCCGACTGACTCGACTGGACCCCTAGATGATGCAAAAAAGAATTGTCAGCTTTGAAACCAAGATTTCCCAGAACAACTACTTTTACCCCTGATTGCATCTGTCGCAATAGCCATTCCCGATAAACCTCCGGCCTCAAT
>DASSHJ010000127.1:0-6583 GCA_035692965.1 Nitrosospira sp.
TGCAATCGAAAAGTTCATCACTGATCATCCTGATCATGGAGGTTCCATCGCCTTGCTCGTGACTTCTGATGAAGAAGGCATTGCGGTGGATGGAACGGTGCGAGTGGTGGAGGCGCTCAAGGCGCGAAACGAGTCGATCGATTATTGCATCGTGGGTGAACCTACCTGCGTGGACAAGCTGGGCGATACCATCAAGAACGGGCGCCGCGGCTCCCTGTCCGGCACGCTGATCGTTAAAGGCATACAAGGCCATATTGCCTATCCCCATCTCGCCAAAAACCCCATTCACCTCGTGGCTCCCGCCATCGCGGAACTCGCGTGTACCGAGTGGGACAACGGCAACGAATACTTCCCGCCCACGACCTGGCAAATCTCCAATATCAATGGAGGCACAGGGGCTGCTAACGTGATTCCGGGCGAAGTCACCCTCTTGTTCAATTTCCGTTTCTCGACGGCAAGCACGGTTGAGTCGCTGAAAGCCCGGTTCCAGGAAATTCTGGACAGGCATCATCTTGATTATGATCTGCACTGGGAATTCTCGGGCAAACCCTACCTCACGCCAAGAGGTACTTTGGTGGAGGCGATAAGCGCGGCAATCAAAACAGTAACCGGGATTGAGCCGCAACTTTCCACGTCGGGTGGCACTTCGGACGGCCGGTTCATCGCGGACATTTGTCCTCAAGTGGTGGAGATGGGCCCGCGGAACGCCACGATTCATAAGATCAATGAGTACGTGGAGCTTAAGGATATGGCGCAGTTACCCGAAATTTACCGCCTGACGCTGGAGCGTTTGCTGCTGCCAGCAGCATCCACCTGAACTTCAATCAGGCGGTGTATGCATCCCCGTCATTGCGTCGTCAGCCACCTGAATTTCACCCCCTTTCCCGGCATAGGCGCCTATGTATGACGAGGCTCGGGCACAACTCTATACCTTACGGGATGTGCTTCGCTTTGCGGTAAGCCGGTTTAACGAAGCCGGCCTGTTTTTTGGTCACGGCTCGGCTTCAGCATATGATGAAGCTGCCTATCTCATTCTTCATGTGCTGCACCTCCCGCTCGATCGGCTAGAGCCCTTTCTTGACGCCGGTCTTACCGTATCTGAACGGGAGCAGGTGCTGGACGTGATCCGGCGTCGGGCAACAGAGAAAATTCCCGCTGCTTATATCACCCGGGAAGCGTGGCTGGGGGATTTCAGTTTTTACGTGGATGAGCGGGTCATCGTGCCGCGCTCCTTCATTGCCGAGTTGCTGCGCGAGCGTCTGTCACCCTGGATAGAACAGCCCGATCATATCCAATCGGCGCTCGACCTTTGCACTGGCTCGGGGTGCCTCGCAATACTGCTTGGCCATGCTTTCGAGAATGCGCAAATAGATGCCGTGGATATCTCGCTTGATGCGCTTGAAGTCGCTCAGAAGAACGTGGCGGATTACCATTTACAGGATAGGATCAGCCTCATTCAGTCCGATCTGTTTGCCGCGTTGAGCGGACGCCGCTACGACCTGATTGTCAGCAATCCACCCTATGTCAGCGCAGCATGTATGGCATCCCTCCCTGCGGAATACCAGCAGGAACCACATGAAGCCTTGGCAGGAGGGACGGACGGTCTGGACGCAGTCCGAAGGATAATTCAGGAGGCAGCTCGTCTTTTGACCGATCAGGGACTGCTGATCGTGGAGATTGGCCACAATCGCGAGATACTGGAAGAAGTTTTTCCGAACATTCCCTTTACCTGGCTCGAAACCAGCGGCGGAGACGGGTTCGTTTTTCTGCTTGCCCGAGATCAGCTTCCCAACCCTGTCCAGAACTCTCTACCGAGACTCCCCTTCACTGCTTGATGGAAAAGCGTTAGCCAAGGTTTATGCGGGTAGGGGAAGACGCCATCAACTCCAGTAAACGCCTCGTCTCTGCCTCGTCCAGTTCCATCGATTTTCCCCGTTTCAACCGAGGCGGCAAATTTATCGGGCCAAAACGCACCCGCATGAGCCGGCTTACGGTCAGCCCCAATGCCTCGAACAAGCGGCGCACTTCGCGGTTCCGCCCCTCCTTCAGCGTCACCCGGTACCAGCGGTTGGACCCTTCGCCGCCTTCATCCGACAATCGGTCGAATTTTGCAAGGCCATCTTCCAGTTCGATGCCGGATGTAAGCGTTTTCACATGCTCGTCAGTCAAACGACCGACAATTCTTACCGCATATTCACGCTCGACTTCAAACCGAGGGTGCATTAAGCGGTTAGCCAGTTCGCCGTCCGTGGTAAAAATCAACAGGCCACTGGTATTGTAATCAAGCCTGCCGATCGAAATCCATTTCGAGGAGCGCAACTGGGGGAGCTTATCAAACACCGAGGCACGCCCCTCCGGATCGTCGCGGCTGACAATTTCCCCTTCAGGCTTGTGGTAAAGCAGTACGCGCGGCAAGCGCCCTGCTGGCTTGGCGTGGATGATCCGCTTGCCAACGCGCACAATATCGTCACGTCCTACCCGGTCGCCGATATTAGCCACCTTTCCATTGATAGTCGCACGACCGGACGCTATCAACTCCTCCATTTCCCTGCGTGAACCCAGTCCGGCATGCGCCAGGAGTTTCTGCAATTTTTGCGTCTCTCCTGAGGGCATCGCCGCGTTTAACTTCGCAGAATTCCTGGAGGGAGTTCTTTTAGTTTTTGGATTCAAGGATTGAGGAAATTGGAAAATAACGGATCGAAGAATTGAGGCGATATCAATGGCAGAGGATGGCGGAATTGACGCTAAACGATACGACGCTCAATGAGGGCCTGAGCGAGCGTACCGCTATCCACGTGTTCAAGCTCCCCGCCCACGGGCAAGCCACGCGCGATGCGCGTGATCTTCAAGCCCTTTCCGTGCAGCATTTCGCCAACGTAATGTGCCGTGGCCTCGCCTTCCACCGTAAAATTCGTAGCGAGAACAACTTCTTTTACCAACCCATCCTGAGCCCTCTTTAGCAAGCGATCAAGATGGATATCACGTGGGCCGATCCCGTCGAGGGGGGAAAGCCTCCCCATCAGCACGAAATACAGCCCCTTGTAACAGAGGGCCTGCTCGATCATCATCAGATCCGCAGGCATCTCGACCACACAAAGCAATGAAGCATCTCGCTGATGGGACCTGCATAGCTCGCAAACGGTTTCTTCAGTGAAGTTATTGCATTTCTCGCAATGCCTGATGTGCTGCAGCGCATAGTCTAACGAATCCGCAAGATGCCGGGCGCCCTCGTGATCCCTCTGCAGAAGATGGTAAGCCATGCGCTGCGCCGACCTTGGGCCGACGCCGGGTAGGCAGCGTAATGCGTTCATCAGGTCGTCGAGACTGCGGGAGATCTTCATGAGGCGGGGAAAAATAGACAAATGAGGGTAGGCAAATGAAGCATCCCAGGCCAAGTTTCCGGGCTGTACTGCTGAGTTTGAACCAGGTTTGCGTCAGGCTTCTTGCAGATATCAAAACCATATTTGAGAAAAATGGAACCATGCTTCGTCCTCGAACTTGACTAAAGCCGATTATAAAAGTACTCGTATGCACAGCCATGAAAAGGCGCGTGCTAGGGATTAGTCCCGAGAACGAGCGTGGTTATGAGCGTGCTAAAAGGGGAGTTTCATGCCAGGCGGCAAATTCAGCCCTGAGGTGAACCCCGCCATCTTTTCCTGCGTCGTGGACTCCACCCGCCGCACCGCGTCGTTTACCGCCGCGGCAATCAGATCTTCCAGCATTTCCTTATCATCACCCATAAGGGCACTATCGATACTCACGCGCCTGACATCATAACGACAGGTCATGACCACCTTGACCATACCGGCGCCGGACTGACCTTCGACCTCAATCGAAGCCAGTTTCTCCTGCATGGCTTTCATGTTTTCCTGCATCTGCTGAGCTTGTTTCATTAGATTGCCCAGGCCACCTTTCATCATTTTGCACCTCCGCTATTGATTGGGCTTGATCGACGAGACAATCAGTTTTGCATCGAAGTTTTCTATCAGTTCCCGCACGAAGGGATCAGACTCGATTGCCGCGACAGCTTGTAATTGCCTCTCCTGTTTTTCACGATTCTCCCTCTCTGCCGGGCTTAGGCCTGTGCTTGCCCCGACAGACACCTTCAAGCGGATCGGCTTGCCAAGGTGCTCTTGAAGAGCCGCCTGCAGTCTCCCCTGATAAGATCTATCCAGCAGATGTCGATGCATTTCCGGCAATCGTAATTCTATTTCTTCCGGCGAAAAGCGCTTTACCTCGCAGTGCTGCGCTAGCATTTTAGGCATTCCACTCAATTTCAACTGACTCGTGATCGTCAACCAGCGATCGCTGCTCAACGTCTCGGTCTCGGCTGGACTTGCTTCCGTTGTCTGCGTTTTTTCCTTGAAGGCGGCAAGCTCCGTGACATGATTCGTCCTGATCTTCGTTGCGACTGGAGCTTCCGATGATTTATTTTTCCCTGTTGAGATATTTTCAGGGCGTGTTCTCGCAGCATCCTTTTTCAAAGGCGCGCTTCCTGGGAAGGAGGATGAGCGCTCTACCGTATTATTGGCAGGAGTTATTGTTCCAGGCATGGATGGGTTTTCGGGCGCGAAAGCCAGCATGCGCATAAGTGTCATGGTGAAACCTGCATATTCATCCGGCGCCCGGCTCAAGTCTTCGCGCCCACTGATTGCAATCTGATAAAACAGTTGCACATCTTCTGGAGAGAACCCTTTGGCGAGATCCAGAAGTTGCGCCCGCTCGGGGAGTTCCTCTGCAATCGCGGACGGCACCAGCTGTGCCAGGGCGATACGATGCAGCAAGACAGCAAGTTCCTGCAAAGCAGTGTCCAGAGACAGGCTACGGCTTTCCATGGCGTCCGCTATTTCAAGCATCCGCACCCCGTTTTTCTGCGACAGCGCATCCATGAGATCGTAGAGATAATCCTGATCGATCGCGCCGAGCATGCTCCGCACGCCGGCCTCTTCCACCCTGCCCTCGCCAAAAGCGATTGCCTGATCGAGCATACTGAGGGCATCACGCATGCTTCCCTGCGCAGACCGCGCCAGCAACTGTACGGACCCGCCATCCCAGCTGATCTGCTCCTGCTCAAGCACATGCTTGAGGTGCCCCGCAATGAGTTGCACGGGGATCTGCTTCAGGTTGAATTGCAAGCACCGCGACAGCACCGTTACCGGGATTTTTTGGGGGTCCGTTGTCGCGAGAATAAACTTGACGTGCTCCGGCGGCTCTTCCAGAGTTTTCAGCATCGCATTGAATGCTGATTTGGAAAGCATATGGACTTCATCAATGATATACACCTTGTAGCGGGCTGAGGTAGGCGCGTAAAGCGCGTTTTCGAGAAGCTCCCGCATCTTGTCCACTTGGGTATTCGAAGCAGCATCGAGCTCAATCAGATCGACAAAACGGCCGTTGTCGATTTCAGTGCAGGCAGAACACGCTCCGCAAGGATTCGAACTTACGCCTGCCTCGCAATTGAACGCTTTAGCGAGGATTCGCGCAATAGTCGTCTTGCCCACGCCGCGGGTGCCAGTAAACAGATAGGCGTGATGGAGCCTTTTTTGCTCGAGCGCGTTGGTCAACGCACGGACCACGTGATCTTGTCCCGTCAGATCAATGAAGCGCTTTGGGCGCCATTTGCGGGCGAGAACTTGAGTCTGCGGCACGATATCCAGAAAGTAAACGGTGATTGCCAGGACGGAGTGAATGGCCGAAAATCGACAACAGCGATTGCTTCAGCCATCTTCACGCGGGGAAGCATCGAGGCGAATCGAGCCGATTGCACCGAGCAGCCCCGTGCGCATTTGGGTGGCGAGCCCGATCCCCGGCACTTGCAAGAAATAGCTGTGGCTGCTTCCTTCCGGACCTGACCAGGTTCACTACCGTGCAATGCGGGGAGGCCCGCCGTAAAAGCTGAAACAATGAAAACGTTAATTAGAACTGCGTTATTGCATCGGCACTATTTTGCACGGAGTCGAAGTCCGCGTCTACATGAATGAAGCCGGCAAATCATGGGAAGTTACACGAGTCGCGTCAGGAGCGGGAGCAGGAACAAAATGGAAACTCGCGAGCAACGTTGGGCTTCAGCTAAACCGCGCATTGGAAGGAACCGATAGCAGGGAACGTATGGACGGACAAACCACACGACAAACCAGACAAACTTCCCCGGGAATCCCTCGCAAATGAGGAAACGAGGGGAAAGAGTGGTTGCGGGGGCAGGATTTGAACCTACGACCTTCGGGTTATGAGCCCGACGAGCTGCCAGACTGCTCCACCCCGCGCCAGAGTGGATAATAATAGCAAAATTAATGGGGAAGATCAATCTGTCCACACAGCCGGTCCACCGCTTTATCAGGTGTCGCACAATCATCCTGCTTTCTTATTCCGACCATTATTTTTTTAGCAATAATGGCGTCTTCTTTATAAACAACAGGCATATCGTTATGCGAGTTAGCGCACAGAGCAGAATCCGGACAAAAGGCACTATAAGCTGTTGCAGATAATCGAGTATATTTCCATACATGATTTTCATAATGCATAATACGATGAGGTGACTTGACGCGCGAAGCCGTCTTGCAATTCTGGCTGATCTTCCCTTGCT
>DASSHJ010000128.1:0-9309 GCA_035692965.1 Nitrosospira sp.
GAAGACAAATCCTACCTGCCGTTCGCGCACATGCTGGTCCGTTGCGTCTTCTCCCTGGAACAGAACCTGACCGGTATCTGCGGCTTCCAGCCCTGCGATCACTCGCAGCAACGTCGTCTTGCCCGACCCCGAAGGGCCGAGCAGCGCCAGCAATTCACCCGAGGTTACTTCCAGGCTGACGTTGCGAAGTGCTGAAAAGGTACCAAACTGTTTCGATAGATTACGAACCTCAATACTCATTGTTTTATTCCCCTTGTTCCTTTGATTCCTTCTGTCCGTTATTTTTTGATTCAACCAGCGTTTTCAGCACGAGGGTTACCAGGGCCAGCATGGCGAGCAACGAGGCCACCGCAAACGCGGCGGCGAAGTTGTATTCGTTGTAGAGAATCTCGACGTGAAGCGGCAACGTGTTGGTACTGCCGCGTATATGCCCGGATACGACTGAGACTGCCCCAAATTCTCCCATTGCGCGTGCATTGCAGAGAATGACCCCATAGAGCAACCCCCATTTGACATTCGGCAGCGTCACGTGAAAAAAAGTCTGCCAGCCGTTCGCACCCAGCACGATCGCAGCTTCCTCCTCCTCGGTTCCTTGCGCCTGCATCAGCGGTATCAGCTCGCGCGCAATAAAGGGAACGGTCACGAATATGGTGGCGAGCACGATCCCGGGCACGGCGAAGATCATTTTGACGTCGTGCTCGGCCAGCCAGGGCCCCAGCCAGCCCTGCAAGCCGAAAACAAGCACGTAGATCAGCCCCGAGACCACCGGAGAAACCGAAAACGGCAAATCGATGAGCGTGATCAGCAGGTTCTTGCCTCGGAATTCAAATTTGGCAATAGCCCAGGCAGCGGCGAGTCCGAATATCAAATTGAGCGGCACCGCAATAGCCGCGGCGGTCAGGGTAAGCTGTATCGCCGATACCGCGTCGGGATCGGTAATCGCAGCGATATACACATCGGTGCCCTTCTTGAGCGCTTCATAGAACACCGAAATCAGGGGAATGAAAAGAAACAGCGTTAGAAACGCCAGCGCAACCCCGATCAATGTCCAGCGGACCCACGCAGGCTCGTGGGTTGCCCGAGGGCGACGCACGCTTGAAGGCAAGGGAACGGCAAAACTGGGGGCTAAACTGTTTACAGTACTCATCGTGGTTGTCTCATGCGAAAGGGCCGCGGCGCCGGCTCCACCATTGCAGCAGGTTGATGATCAGCAGCATGATGAAAGAAATGCTCAGCATCACGACGGCGAGCGCGGTCGCACCGGCGTAATCGTACTGCTCAAGCTTCGTGATGATCAGAAGCGGTGTGATCTCGGAGATCATCGGCATGTTGCCGGCGATGAAAATCACTGAGCCGTATTCTCCGATCGCTCGCGCAAAGGCAAGCGCAAAGCCTGTAATCAGCGCCGGAAAAAGGGTAGGGAAAATAATTCGGGAAAATGTCTGAAAGCGGTTTGCGCCAAGCGTGGCCGCTGCTTCCTCCAGTTCCGCCTCGATGTCTTCGAGCACTGGTTGCACGGTACGCACTACGAAAGGCAAGCCGATAAAGGTCAATGCCACAAAAACACCAAGCGGCGTGAAAGCGATCTTGATGCCGAGCGGCTCGAAAAATTGACCGATCCAGCCGTTTCCTGCATACAGCGCAGTCAGGGCGATGCCTGCCACCGCGGTGGGCAGCGCAAATGGAAGATCGACCAGGGCATCCACCAGCCTTTTTCCGGGAAAACGATAACGTACCAGCACCCAGGCGACGAGGAGCCCGAACACGGCATTGACAAGCGCTGCGGCGAAGGAAGCACCGAATGTCAGCCGATACGATGCAAGTACTCGGGGAGTCGTCACGACGGCCCAGAACTCCTCCCATGACAGGGAGGCAGTCCGGATAAAGGCAGCCGACAGTGGAATCAACACGATCAGGCTTAGATACAGCAGCGTGAAGCCAAGCGCAAGATTGAATCCTGGCAGCACGCTGTGCTGTTTGAATGTGCTCACGACAATTCCTCTCTTTCGGATTTTCAGACTTTCAATGCGCGGCCTGCACCGGGGACTGCGCCGAACGTGGTGTAAGGACCTTCTATGATCGGCACGACTGACTCAATCGCCCGGGCTGGCACGCCCAATGCCCGGCCCTGCAGAAAATCAGCTCCTGCTTGGGCGGCAATGGCCATCTGCTGCGATGTTTCGATCTCGTGCACGAGAACCGAGGCGCCGAAGTGGTGGATGGTATCCACTAACGAGCCGGTTCCCGAATGGCGCAGAAGAACGGAAGCTTCCAGCCTGACAATATCGGGGTACAGTGGATACAGACTGGCGAGCTCCGCCAGCCAATCCTCATTTGTACTACTGTGGTTAACGGCGATCTGATAGCCGCGAGAGCGATAATTGCTGATCACATGCTTAAGCAGCCTCGAGTCGCGATTGACCTCGATTGGAATTTCGATAACCACGCGCGAAGTTTCGATGCCGATGATATTCAGGATGCTTTCGAACGCCCGGCCGTGGTCATCCTTGACGCTTTCCAGCAGGCGTGGCTGAACCGTTACAAAAAGATTTCCTTGCGGAGCATGCTCGAAATAGTTGATGGCATGAATCGCGCGGCATAAGCGGTCGAAACGCACCAGCAATGTATCGCCCTCGGTTAGAGCAAAGAGCTTCCACGGAGACAGGACGGTCGTGCCATCAGTGGCTGAGCGAATATAAGCAGCGTGTCCCATTACCTTGCGTGCACTCATATCCGCAATGGGCTGGAAGACGCTCGACAACCAGCAGTTAAAAAAATGTCCAGCTACCCATCCGTCTTCCAGGCGCCGTACGGGGTAGTCCGTGGCCTCCTGAATTCGTTCCACTACATCTTTTCTCGCTCTTGGCATCCTGCTCATGCTCATGCTCCTTTGATGGGGTTGCTTGCCGCTTGTATTACCAGTAGATGCGATGGTTACGATGCGGTCCTTGCCTTGTCATCTCTGATAGATCTGGTCGAAAGTGCCGCCGTCCGCAAAGTGAACCTTGAATGCATTCTTCCATCCGCCAAAGGCTTCGTCGATCTTGAACAGTTTGATGGAGGGAAACTTGGCTGCGTATTTTTCGGCAACTTTCGGATTGGTGGGACGGTAGAAATTCTTTGCAGCAATCTCCTGGCCTTCGTCCGAATAAAGGTACTGCAGATAAGCCTCGGCGACCGCGCGGGTGCCCTTCTTGTCCACCACCTTGTCGACCACGGCGACCGGCGGTTCTGCGAGGATGCTTAGCGACGGGACTACAATCTCAAACTTGCCGGCGCCCAGTTCCTTGATCGCCAGGAAAGCTTCGTTTTCCCAGGATATGAAGACGTCTCCTACCCCACGCTCGACGAACGTCGTCGTCGAGGCACGCGCGCCGGAATCGAGGACCGGAACGTTCCTGTAGATATCGGCAACAAAATCCTTTGCTCTTGACTCCCCAAAATGACGCTTTCCGAATTCCCAGGCCGCCAGGTAATTCCATTGGGCTCCACCTGAGGTTTTCGGGTTGGGCGTGATGACCGATACGCCGGGCCGTGCCAGATCGTTCCAATCCTTGATGCCTTTAGGATTGCCTTTGCGCACCAGGAAAATAATTGTCGAAGTGTAAGGGGTGCTATTCTGGGGCAGGCGTGACTGCCAATCGCCTGGAAGCAATTTCGCTTTCTCGGAGATCGCGTTGATGTCGTTAGCCAACGCAAGTGTCACCACATCAGCCTCCAGTCCATCGATCACCGATCGGGCCTGCTTGCCTGAGCCGCCATGAGATTGCTTGATGGTCACTTTCTCGTTGGCCTTCTGTTCCCAATATTTTGCGAACGCGCTATTGAACTGTTGATAAAGCTCCCGAGTGGGGTCGTAGGAGACATTCAGTATTGCCTTCTCGGCCCATGCGTTTCCGCTGAGCACGAGACTTGCGATTACCAGGCTGGGCAACAGGGTGGACGTGAGCCGGGCTTTGAGATTCATCATTTTTCCTTTTATGAATTGGTTAACTATGGATGGATAGAGTCGGCGAACATCAAAAGGCGGTGAGGACGACTTCAACATAAAAGAAGTCCGAACTCCCCGGGCTTTTGCCCAAGGCGGCAATTTGCCGGTTCCTCGTGAACTCGCCGCTCGTAAAGTGCGAGTAGCCGATAGTCGTATCAATGTTCGCCGTAAGCTTGTAGCGGGCACGGATATCGAAGTTATGCCCGATGAAATCGCCGCTCTGCCCTGTCGCGTCGCGGTTGAACCCCGGGTTCCTTATGGCGCTGTTATTGCCATCCAGGAGGTTATTGAACCGGTCCGTACTGCTTGCAAGCCAGTACCAGCTATAGCCTCCGTCTATCCGCAGGTCTTTGGCGGGTTGAAATTCCAGTCTTATTTTTGGCGCCTTGATATTCTCAAAGACAATGTAGTCGTCGGCTGACCAGGGCCGGGCGAAGCCGAAGAAGCGCTCAAAGCGGTTGTCGACATTGTCATTGGGGTTGCCGTCGCCCGTCGCGTAACCATAAAACGCCATCAGGCGCGGCTTCCAGCTATGCTCGAAGGTATACCCGACTTCAAGCGTGTAACCGTGGGCCTCATGGCGCTGTCCGGCATTCCGCCCAAACTGGTAGATCAGGTTGAAGTCGAAGTCCAGGTTGGTGTTGGGAATTTTTCCGTAGCCGCGTATTGCAGGTGAATGAATTTCTCGGTCTATTTGCCCGGGTACCTTGCTGCCATCCTGGACAAGCCCCATGTAGTAAGGCTGCAATGTGATGATGTCGGACCATTCTCGCCAGTGACCGATTACCCCGTAGAACCAAACGTTTTTGGTGCGCTGATCGAAATCGTCTATCAGGCGTTTTACCGGCTGATAGGCCCACGTATCGATCTCCCAGTTGTTGGCTTCCTGGCCCAGGGTGACACGGAAGCCTTCAAATGCATTGGTGGTATTACGCCACTCGTTGCGCGCGATGAGACGTCGATCCAATGTTTCGTAGGCCATCCGCCCGGCTCGGAACCGGATGGGCCGTTGCTGCTTGCGAGGGTCTTCGCCCAAAGCGCCCTTGAAGTAGAGCTCCCCATATGCCTGGATCAGATCATATTGATCCCAGTCGCGGTCATCGCGGGGGAAATGTCCGTTATAGCGGCGCGAGTCCTGGAATTCGACCGCACCCCGCAGCGGATCAAGAATCTCCTTGATGCCCAGGTAGCCGCGGCTCCTGAGCAGGAAGGGTTCGTCGATCAGGAATTGTGTCCGTCGGATATCGTTGCTGCGAAATTCGTACCGCGTACGATGTTCGAAGCCAATGTCCAGCCAGGTGATGTCCTTGAACGCCTCAATTCCAATCTTGCTCAGATTGCGCACGTAGCGGGGAGGATCCGAGTCGGGTTGGGTGCCATAGCTGCTGGAAGGCTTGAAGTAACTTGTCGATTTCTTGGCTGCAGCCGGCTTCGCGGAAGATGTGGAAGCTGGCTTATCCGAAGCAGCGGATTTGTCCAAGGCTGGAATCGCCCATTTGTAATTTTCATTCGACGGACCGATCTCCCATTTAAAGTCCTCACCGGACGATCTGCTTGGTGATTTGTCCGAATCGGACAATGCAGAGCCGGATAATTCAGAACCGGATGATGCAGCCTGGGCCATTTGCCTCATTCCCTGAAGATTTGTTGAATCCACCTGCTTATTGCTTTTTTCATCCGCTTGAAGCGGTTTTATTGTTAAAGTGCCGATCGCGAAGGCGAACGCGATTCGCCAAAAAAATTTCATTCCTTTCTCCTGAACCGCCCCTCCGTTGTCTTGGTCGGGATGCGGAGATCTTGCTGTATCTGCCTCCAGTTATATGGTCGGCTATCTTTTCAAACTGCTTTTTTTTAGGCACTGAACGTCTTGATCCAATACCGGTTCCCGTCGCCGCTGCCTTCAGTGCACCTCGGATTGCTACCTGCCCACACGAAGTTTTTCGCGGCACTCGATTTGCACAACCTTTCCGTCATGAACCACTACCTCTACCGAGCCGTATTCGATATTTGCAATAGTGCTCAGGATTTGCTCCTTGATATGGGGAGGAATCCGCTTGCCTATGCGTGTGCCTGGATGTGTGCTCGAAGAGTTCCTTTCTTCCAGGTCCGTGATTGTTGTATTCCCCATCATTCATTCCTTGAGCGGTTGAGGCACAGTCAGTACGTTATCAGTAGTTCAATATAATTTAAAATAATATCATTTCATTTGTTTATATCTTTTTTATATATCAGGATAATGCAGGTTTTGCCCCGAACACACGGATTTGTTTCAATCCAAAAAACGAATGAGTATCCGCAGGCAGGGCAATCCGAGGTACTGTCCAAACCTCATCCGATCTGGGAAAATGAAATCTGCTTGGTGAGAAAAGAGGTTTTGCAATGAGCATGATCGGTGCGCCTTCGAGAAAAGAGCAGCATGAGGTTAACAAGCTGCGCAAGCGGTTGAGGCGGCTCGTGGGTACGGCTATCGCTGATTTCAACATGATCGAGGAGGGCGATCGGGTGATGGTGTGCCTGTCCGGCGGCAAGGACAGTTACGCCCTGCTTGATATCCTTCGTAGCTTACAGGCCCACGCCCAGACACGATTCGAACTGATCGCGGTGAACCTGGATCAGAAACAGCCCGGCTTTCCCGAACGCGTGTTGCCGGAGTATCTCTCCGCTATCGGCATGCCGTTTCGCATTGTCGAGCAGGATACCTACAGTGTGGTCAAGCGCCTGATTCCCGAGGGGAAGACCACATGCAGCTTGTGTTCGCGTCTGCGCCGCGGCGTGCTGTACCGGGTGGCCGGCGAACTTGGGGCGACAAAAATTGCGCTGGGACACCATCGCGACGATATTCTGGAGACGCTTTTTCTCAATCTCTTTTATGGGGGCAAACTCAAGACCATGCCGCCCAAGCTGGTGAGCGACGACGGACGCAACATCGTCATACGTCCTCTTGCATACTGCAAGGAAAAAGACTTGGCAGCATATGCCGAGATGGAAAATTTCCCCATCATTCCCTGCAATCTGTGCGGTTCACAGAAGAATCTCCAGCGCCTGGTGGTGGGGGAGATGCTGGAACATTGGGACAAGAAATACCCCGGCAGGTTGGAAACGATGTTCACGGCCTTGCAGAATATCCAGCCCTCGCATCTGCTCGATCCCGCACTCTATGACTTCAAGGGACTCAAGACCGGAAACGAGCCGTTCCCGGAAGGCGACCGCGCCTTCGACCCCGAGACATTCGAGCCGGCCATGGAAGAAATCATCAGCTTGAGCAAGGGCTTGGAAGGCACTTGAATCAGCACGACCAACCAACTCTCAAACCTGACTACATCCATGACTAGGTACGGATTCGCTTGGCTCCCGGCCATATTGATCGTCGGTATGGTGCTGTTGCCGTCCGCTCACTCGTCGGTTCCCGTCATGGATGGCAAGAACGGCCTTCCCACACTGGCGCCGCTCCTTCAGAACGTCACCCCGGCCGTGGTCAATATTTCCGTAAAGACGCGCTCCGCCCTGGAAGAGAACCCTTTGTTCCGCGACCCTTTTTTCCGGCGCTTTTTCAACATTCCGGATCAGGCAGAACGGGTCGAGCAAAGTGCGGGCTCGGGGGTCATCGTGGATGCTGCCAATGGTTATGTCGTCACCAATTTCCACGTCATCAAGGATGCTCTTCAAGTTCTGGTGACGCTCAAGGACCGCCGCCAGTTTCAGGCCAAGCTGGTCGGGACGGACCCGGGGACCGACATCGCTTTGCTGAAAATAGACGCCAAAAAGTTGCAGGCTTTGCGTCTGGGCAATTCGGATCTGCTCAATGTCGGCGATTTTGTCGTGGCCATTGGTAACCCGTTTGGTCTGGGACAGACCGTGACTTCCGGCATTGTCAGCGCATTGGGTAGAAGTGGGCTTGATATCGAAGGTTACGAGGATTTCATCCAGACCGACGCTTCCATCAATCCCGGTAATTCCGGCGGCGCACTCATCAATCTCAAAGGGGAATTGATCGGTATCAATACCGCCATTATCGGGCCATCCGGCGCGAACGTCGGCATTGGCTTTGCGGTCCCTAGCGTCATGGTCAAGGCGGTTGTGGATCAGATCGCGCGCTATGGCGAGGTTCGCCGCGGCAGGCTCGGGGCAAGCAGTGAAGATATCACGTACGATCTGGCTGGATCTCTCGGACTGGCTTCCACCGACGGCGCTATCATCAGTTCGGTTGAACCCGATTCACCTGCTGCAACGGCCGGCTTGAAAGCGCGTGACGTGGTGACGGGAGTCAACGGAAGAAGCGTTCGGAATTCCATAGATTTGCGCAACAAGATCGGGCTGATGCCGGTCGGTGAAATACTCAACCTCGCTCTGATCAGGAGTGGCAAGCCCTTGACTGTGAAGGTCAAGATCGGCAAACCCCTCGATGTGGCCTCGACCGAGGCGGAAACCGTTCCCCAGTTGGCAGGTGCAACCGTAGCCAATTTCAAATCCGGCTCGCCGAGAGGAGCCGAGGGGGTGGTCGTAACCAAAGTCGAACCCAACACCCCTGCCTGGATGCACGGGCTGCGGCCCGGCGACATCATCGTGGGGGTTAACCGCAAAAAGGTTCGCTCAGTCACGGAATTTCTCACAGCCGTACAAGCGAGCCGCGATTCCGTTTATCTCAATCTGGTGCGCGGCGATTTCAGGGTTACCCTCATGATCCGCTAGGTACTCTACTTGGGGGACGATTAAATTCGACACCAAAGACGTCATCGCGAACCGTGGAAACGGCCTGCGTTGGACAAGTGCGTCTTCGCCCACTGCTGCCCGAGGAAACTCTTCTCTTTATCGTCATGCGCTTGATGTGAGCGCCGTTGGAGTGATCTGTTCACTGTATAATCCCTTGTTTTGACCGCAGGAAAGCCGGGGTTTATGCAGGAAAGATACCGTCCAGGGGAAGTCGAATCAGAAGCGCAGCGGCATTGGGAGCAAAGCAAGGCTTTCAAGGCAGTCGAGACTCCGGGCAAGCAAAAGTACTACTGCTTGTCGATGTTTCCCTATCCGTCCGGCAAGTTGCACATGGGACATGTGCGCAACTATACGATTGGCGATGTGTTATCCCGCTATTGGCGGATGCAGGGCTATAACGTGCTGCAGCCCATGGGGTGGGATGCATTTGGTTTGCCTGCCGAGAATGCCGCAATGCAAAACCATGTCTCCCCTGCCCTGTGGACCTACGACAACATTGCCTACATGCGCAATCAATTGCAGAGCCTAGGCTTGGCAGTTGACTGGAGCCGCGAGCTGGCTACTTGCCAGCCGGATTATTACCGCTGGAACCAATGGTTTTTTCTGAG
>DASSHJ010000129.1:0-4366 GCA_035692965.1 Nitrosospira sp.
GGCGAGTTGTGGGCAATTCCCATCATGCTTCGCCTGGCGCTTATCGAAAATCTGCGGCGGGTCGGCGCGTACATTGCGGAAGCAAGAAACGAACGCAATCTTGCCGATTCCTGGGTAGACAAGATTGCGGGCATCGCCGAAAGCGACCCCAAGAGCGTTGTTCTTGTCATAGCAGATATGGCGCGATCGAACCCGCCGATGACCACGGCTTTCGTCTCCGAACTGGCCAGGCGCCTGCATGGTCAGGGGGCCACTCTGACACTTCCGTTAACATGGATCGAGCAACGGCTTGCGGAATCGAACCAGACAGTCGACCAGATGGTTCAGCTGGGAAACCAGCAGCAGGCCGCCGATCAGGTCTCGGTATCCAACAGCATCAATAGCTTACGCACCCTCGGGGCCATCGATTGGCGTGAGTTTGTGGAGAGTGTGAGTATTGTGGAGCAGACGTTGCGCGAAGATCCAGCTGGCATTTATGGCGCAATGGAGTTTGCCAGCCGCGATATGTATCGCCACGTGGTCGAGCGCGTCGCCAAGGTAAGCCCCATGTCCGAAGGGCAGATCGCGCGCGCTGCGGTGGAACTGGCCCGTGATTCAGCGCGCGACGGACAAAACGGAAGTAATAAGGAAGGCAAGGCGATTCAGGCCCACGTCGGATTTTATCTCATTGACAGAGGACTGACTGAACTGACGGATGCAGTGCAAGTGCGCTTGTCCACCGAGGAGAAAATCCAGAAAACCGGTCGCCGTCATCCACTTCTGTTTTATCTTGGGGCCATTGCGCTGATTGTGCTGGGCCTGGTCGCAGGCCTGCTTGCGAGGGCAGGTGGTGGCGGCGTGGAGGGATGGCTGCTTGTCGCGGTGGGTGCCCTGTCGATCGTGGTGATGAGCCAGTTAGCCGTTGCCCTGGTCAATTGGGCGGCGCTTTTCCTTGTGAAACCGCGTGCGCTGGCGCGCATGGATTTCTCCAAGGGAATACCCTCGCCGTTTCGTACTCTGGTTGTAATCCCTACGCTGCTGACCAGCAAGGAGGAGGCACAGAGCCTTGCAGAAGCGCTTGAGGTGCGGTTCCTCGCGAATCAGGACGACAACCTGCTCTTTGGGCTGCTGACGGATTTTGCGGACGCTGAGCGGGAAACGCTCCCCGAAGATGCACCGCTGCTGGATTTTGCAGGCGAATGCATCGAAGAGCTGAACGCCCGGTATGCGAAGGGGGGTGACGGCTTGCCAGGAGAAAAACGTTCGGCGCCTGCTTGTAAAGAAAGCCCATTCTTCCTTTTCCACCGTCCACGCCGGTGGAATCCGAGCGAGGGCTTGTGGATGGGCTATGAGCGCAAGCGAGGAAAACTCGCCGACCTCAATGCACTGCTGCGGGGCGCGGGGGATGATGCTTTCTCGGCGATCATTGGCGAAAAGTCGTTGCTGGCAGGGATCAAGTACGTGATTACGCTGGATACGGACACTCAACTGCCGCGAAATTCGGCCCGGGAATTCGTGGGTACCATGGCTCACCCTCTGAACCAGCCGCGCCTCGAGCTCATCGACGACGAATGCGGGAGTATCGTCACGGGTGGTTATGGAATTCTGCAGCCGCGCGTGGGTGTGAGCCTATCGAGCACGAACAGGTCGCTGTATGCATGGCTTTTCGGCGGAGAAGCCGGTATAGATCCGTATACGCGCGTTACATCGGATATATATCAGGACATATTCCATGAGGGCTCGTTCGTAGGTAAGGGCATTTATGACGTTGACGCGTTCGAGAGAGCGCTTTGCATCCGTTTTCCCGAAAACCGGATTCTGAGCCATGATCTGCTTGAAGGCTCGTATGCACGCGCCGGTTTGCTGAGTGATGTGCAATTATACGAGGAGTTCCCCTCAGGATATCTCGCCGACGTCAAAAGGCGGCACCGGTGGATTCGCGGAGATTGGCAGCTCGCGACATGGCTGTTATGGCGGGTACCGGCCGCCGGACACCGCTACCAGCCCAACCCGTTGTCATCCCTTTCCCGCTGGAAGCTGCTGGACAACCTCCGGCGCAGCCTGGTCCCGCCGGCCTCAACATTTCTCCTGCTATTGGGCTGGATCGCCTTGCCTGATCCATGGTTCTGGACACTTGTCGTGGTTGGAGCAATGCTCATTCCGGCGATCATACCGGTCCTCTCCGGTTTATTCAGGAAGCCCGTGGAGGTGCCCTGGCGGCAACAGTTTGCGATGGGAGCACAATCGGCTCGGCGTCACCTCGGGCAAATGCTGTTCATGCTGGCCTGCCTTCCTTTCGAAGCTTATTTTAGTCTCGATGCCATTATTCGCACCCATGTAAGACTCTTGATAACTCACCGAAAGCTTCTGGAATGGAGCCCCTCCCGGGAAGTCGAGCGACTCGCTGCTTTACCTCAAGAAGAGACAGGAATCAGCCGAGCACGTTTTTTCAGGGAAATGTGGGTTGCCCCGGCTGTTGCTATTGCAGGAGTCGTCGGAGTAGCTGTCGCATCTCCCTGGTCATTGATTGTTGCGCTGCCAATTCTGGTGTTATGGGGCGGTTCTCCCGCCCTCGCCTGGTGGATCAGCCGGCCGCTTCCAGCGGGGGGCGTGGAGCTGTCGAGCGGCCAGATAGACTTCCTGCGGGAGGTGGCGCGCCGCACCTGGTTTTTTTTCGAAACATTCCACGGCCCGGATGATAATTGGCTTCCACCAGACAATTTTCAGGAAATCCCCTCGCCCATCATTGCCCACCGCACATCCCCAACAAATATGGGTCTCGCATTGCTTGCCAATGCGGCTGCCTATGACTTTGGGTATATAGGTCTGGTCGAACTTATCGAGCGGATCAACCGCACGATGAAAACCATGGGGCGAATGGAGCGATATGAAGGTCATTTTTACAACTGGTACAACACCCAGACCCTGGTACCTCTATCCCGCTACATATCGAGCGTCGACAGCGGCAACCTCGCGGCTCATTTATTGACGTTGCGCGTGGCGCTATTGCACGCCGCGGACGCACCAATTATCGGCGAGCGCCTGTTTCCCGCCCTCCACGATACGTCGAGAGTCCTTTCAAAAGCGATCGGGGGGAAAGTAACAAAAACTCTCGCGGAGTTTGACGCGGCGCTGTCGGACGCCTCTGCCATTCGCCCGATTACCCTTTCGAGCATACGCAGTCATCTGCAGGCATTGGCAACATTATCCGGGGAGTTGGTGCACGAGATGTTGCGTGAGAGGCCCGCACTTCCCAGCGAAGCACAGGAGTGGGCAAGACGCTTACATGACCAGTGCGAAAAATCACTGCGTGAACTGGCGCTCCTGCTCCCGCAACCACTGCCCGCCGAGGCGCCGGATGAGAGCGAGACGGCGACAGGGAGCTCTGCCGGGACAGGGATTCCTTCCCTGCGGGAACTTGCCAATAGCGGCAGCAAGGAGGCCCAGGAACAGTTGGAACTGCTCGAACATCTCGCGTTCGAGGCAGCCGACATGGCGCAAATGGAGTACGGCTTCCTGTTCAACCCTGCCCGACGGCAGCTTGCAATAGGCTATAACGCGGGCGAGAACCGCCTGGATTCCAGTTATTACGATCTGCTCGCGTCAGAGGCAAGGCTTTGCAATTTCATCGCCATTGCACAGGAACAACTTCCACAGGAAAGTTGGTTCGCTTTGGGGCGGATGCTGACTTCGCAAGAGGGGGAGGCCGCATTGCTATCGTGGAGTGGATCGATGTTCGAGTATCTGATGCCGCTCCTGGTCATGCCCACGTTCGATAATACCCTGCTCGACCAGACCTATAAGGCCGCGGTCGACAGGCAGATTTCGTATGGAAAGGAGCGCAACGTACCTTGGGGAATTTCCGAGTCGGGCTACAACGCGGTCGACATTCACTTCAATTACCAGTATCGAGCGTTCGGGGTTCCCGGCCTGGGGCTTAAGCGCGGCCTCGGCGAAGACCTTGTGATCGCGCCATATGCTTCCGTACTCGCGTTGATGGTCGCACCCGAACCGGCTTGTCGCAATCTTCAGCGCCTCACGACTGAAGGGCTGGCAGGCAAATTTGGTTTTTACGAAGCAGTCGATTATACCCCTTCACGGCTCCGGCCCGGCGAAACCAGGGCCATCATCAGGTCGTACATGGCGCATCACCAAGGCATGAGCCTGCTTTCCCTGGTTTACGCGCTGCTCGATCGCCCCATGCAAACCCGGTTTGAATCCGAACCGCTATTTCAGGCGACCATGCTGCTCCTTCAGGAGCGCATTCCGAAGCCTGCCGTTCTTCGCCCCCAAGTGACCGAGCTTCCCAGCGTGCGGATTCCAAAGGAATTGCCGGAAATGCCCACAAGAATTTTGCACCGGCCGGGGACACCTATACCGGAGGTAC
>DASSHJ010000130.1:0-9632 GCA_035692965.1 Nitrosospira sp.
TTTCATGAACGATTCGGTAAATCAAGGTCAGGTTTCATCATAAAGATTGGGTCAGTTCCGCCCCGGATAGAATTTAAAGAAACTGATGTAACCAATATACGCCATCAGTCTGCCGGACGGTTCGAAACAATGACTGGAATGGGTCGCCAGAATAATATCGAACTATGGCTCGCCGTCTCCCATCGTTTCAGCATCTGGGTCGGGGTCCGATCTGCCTGCGCTTTTGCCGGCCACGCCCCGCCGCGAGCGGGACGTGAGCCATTCGCGGGAAATTTTTTGAGCCTGTGCAAGCTGCTTGCTATTCAGCGATCGCATGACCTCATCGCGCGCACCAACCGCCTGCTGAATTCCAGCCGCTGCCGCGAGATTGAGCCACATGTAGCTCTTTACAGGATCGACGGAAAAACCATACCCTGTGCGATAAATCATTCCAAGCTCATACTGAGCCAAGGCGTACCCCTGTTCCGCCGCGCGTTTCATCCACTTTGCAGCTTCAGCAAAATCCTGAAGGGCGCCATTGCCGGTCAGATAGAGCAGCCCGAGTTTATACTGGGCATCAGGCTCGCCATTTTCCGCACTGTCCTGGTATAACTGAACAGTAAACTGGTGGTCGTCCCTGGTTTTTTTTGGAGGTTGGGAAGCCTGACCCGGCGGTTGCGAGAGGTTCAAAGGCGGGGGGACGGAGCCGACGTTGGCGCGCTTTTCCTCAGCATTTTTAGCCAGTTTGCCAGGGCTCGGGGCGCCAGGAATGGACGGTGGCTCTGCCGGGTTGCTGGATGCTTCAACCGTAAAAGCCGAATCCATGTTCGGGTCGATGATGAGCCAGATCGTGGTGACGACCAGGGCGGAAAAGACCAGCAATGCTGCAACGCTGAAATACGCGCTGGGATTTTTTACCCAGAAACGTTCCTTGCAGTCCCTGCATCTTACCGGTTTGAGGAAAAACATTCCTCCTGTACGTTCGCCCGCTCTTACACGGGATCTGTGCGTATTTTCGCTTCCGCACTTAATGCATTTTGCGTACATGAGGCTCCAACCCGTTCCCTTTTCTGATGTTTTTGCACAGTCTAAGTTTTGGCCGCATAACCGTCAACTGGACTTTAGCGCACTGTCTTTATGAAAATGGTGAGCGGGAAGCCGGTGATTAACTGGTCTCGCCAATCTTCATTTTGGCACGTTCGGAGTGGTTGAGTTCCCGTCCGAACTAGCTGCTCACATCCCCTAGATTCCGCTGCCATCGCCAAATACCTCATTTCGAGTCTGTGCCTGAGATATGTTGCTGCCGGGTGGCACACTGCGTGTGAGCCACACGTTGCCTCCGATTACCGAACCGCGCCCGATTGTAATCCGGCCAAGAATAGTGGCGCCGGCATAGATGACCACGTCGTCCTCTACTATGGGATGGCGAAGATTTCCCTTGACAAGGTGACCGTGCTCATCGACGGGGAAGCGCTTTGCCCCGAGCGTCACCGCCTGGTAAAGACGCACGTGTTCCCCGATCACAGCGGTTTCGCCGATGACAACGCCCGTACCGTGATCAATGAAAAAGCTTCCGCCAATGTGCGCGCCCGGATGGATTTCAATGCCCGTCGCCGAATGAGCAATTTCCGAAATCATGCGCGCGATCAAGGGAGCCCCCAGACAGTACAGTTCGTGGGCGAGCCGGTAGTGGGTGATGGCAGTGACACCGGGATAGCAGACCAGGACTTCGTCTATGCTCCGGGCAGCGGGATCGCCTTCATAGGCCGCCTGGATATCACTCTCGAGAAGACTGCGTATGTGTGGAAGACGTTTTGCAAAAGCACGAATGATCTCCGCGGCCTGCTCGCGGTCCGCGTTACTCGCCCCGTCGAGTCCCGATACAAACCGCAGTTCGCGGCGAACTTGCGCCAGGAGATCGCGGAGTGTCACATCCAGCATGTGCCCGACATAATAGTCCACGCTTTCATCCGTCAGGTCAGGCATGCCCAGCCGATTAGGGAAAAGCACAGCCCGCAATCCATCGGCAATGCCAACCAGGACCTTACGGGAAGGGAGTTTCGGCGGTTTGTGGCGCCGTTGCCTGTTTTCCAGCGCTCTCAGGCGCAAGGTGCGCAGTTCTTCTACAACTTGGCCAATTTCCAGATTTGTCCTAGTTGATGATAAGTCCTCGGGCATTCCAGTCTCCACCGTTACTGCAAAAATTCACCTGTGTCGTACACGTCTTCGAATAGGATGGAGCTCAGATAGCGCTCCCCCGAATCAGGCAGTATGACGACAATCAGCTTTCCCTGGTTTTCGGGCCGAATAGCATAGCGGACAGCCACGGCAGCGGCGGCACCGCAAGAGATTCCTGAAATAATCCCTTCTTCCCGGGCAAGACGGCGCGCATAAAGAATCGCTTCCTCATTGCTGACTTGCTCGATTTCGTCGACGAGTGACAGATCGAGGTTTTTGGGCACGAAGCCCGCTCCGATTCCGGGAATCTTGTGGGGGCCCGGTGTCAACGGCAAGCCAGCTCTTTCCTGACTCAAGACCGGGCTCGCGGCGGGCTCGACCGCAACCGAGATAATCGCTTTCTCTTTCGTTTTTTTGATGTGACGCGAGACGCCGGTTATGGTGCCACCGGTACCTACACCTGAAATGAAAATATCGATGAGGCCTCGCGTGTCATTCCAGATCTCGGGTCCGGTCGTGCGCTCGTGAATAGCGGGGTTCGCGGGATTGGTGAATTGCTGAAGCAACAGGTACCGTTCTGGATCAGACGCGACAATTTCCTCAGCCTTCGCTACTGCCCCCTTCATCCCCAGCGAGCCCGATGTAAGAACCAGTTTCGCCCCATAGGCGGAAAGAAGCTTGCGCCGCTCGACGCTCATGGTTTCCGGCATGGTCAGGGTCAACGGTATTCCACGTGCCGCGGCGACGGAGGCAAGTGCGATTCCCGTGTTGCCGCTTGTCGGTTCGACCAGTTCTTTTCCTGGACGAAGCAAACCTCGCGACTCTGCATCCTCGATCATAGCCGCGCCGATGCGGCATTTAACAGAGTAAGCGGGGTTGCGCCCCTCGATTTTTGCCAATACCGTAGCCGGCGCGTCCCCCGCAATACGATTGAGCCTTACCAAAGGCGTATTGCCAACAGATTGCGAGTTATCATTAAACCAGTACGACATCTTGTAGGCCTTTCGTTGGAATTTGTATTCTTCAGGCCATCGCAAAGATCAGGCCAGCCGGCATATGGCATTTGGCATGAATATAAACGCGATATATCCTCCGAATGAATGATTTTAACGCCTGCGTCCCAGAGATCGCGAAAAGGAACCGGATATTTTTGCGATCACTGCTGACGCGGTCAACAGTGACATTGTTCCGAGGAGGGTGGTAAAGGGAAGATCAGATGCAAATCGGGAAAGCAGGCGGCCTCGTAATGTTAAAATGCTCCGTTTAATTAAGCCGCTGCCGGGTACCCACCAAGGCAGTTTCCCGCCAATCCGTTCCCAATAAATCAAACCGTCATACGGTTTCGATCCGCCCTGCCAACGCTGCCGACAATATAAATGAACTTCATCGATCTTCCGGTTGCTCGGACCGCGCAGGGCGTTATACGCCTCCCGGGCTCGAAGAGCATTTCCAACCGCGTCCTTTTGCTTGCTGCGCTTGCCGCAGGCACGACTGACGTTCGTGATCTGCTGATTTCCGACGATACGACAAGAATGCTCGATGCCCTTCGTACGCTCGGAGTCGCCGTTGCAGAGATCGACGCGAATCATTACCGCTTGCAGGGTGTAGGAGGTCAGTTTCCATTTCGCTTCCCGGTTGCAGAGGCCGATTTGTTTCTCGGGAATGCTGGAACTGCTTTTCGTCCACTGACAGCCGTGCTGGCTCTGGCGGGGGGCAAATACCGGTTATCGGGTGTGCCGCGGATGCACGAACGCCCGATCGGGGACCTGGTCGATGCACTCCGGCAATTGGGCGCAAACATCAGCTATCTCGGTAAAACAGGTTTTCCTCCACTGCAAATCAAATCCAGCACTATCCATCCTGCCACAATAACGGTAAAAGGCGACGTGTCCAGCCAATTCCTGACCGGACTGCTCATGGCGTTGCCGTTTTCTGCACCCGCTACCGGTGAAAAACCAACCATAAATGTCCTTGGAGAGCTCATCTCAAAGCCGTATGTCGAACTCACCATGGCCCTGATGGCCCGCTTTGGCGTGGAGGTCGAGCGCGATGGATGGAAGTCTTTTTCTTTGCATGCAGGCCAAAGCTATCGCAGTCCCGGCGAGATTTTTGTCGAAGGGGACGCATCTTCCGCTTCATATTTTCTGGCCGCTGGCGCGATCGGCAAGGGGCCCGTGCGAGTAGAGGGCGTTGGGAAGGGAAGCGTCCAGGGAGATTTGCGGTTTATCGATGTCCTGGACAAGATGGGTGCGGAAATCACGTTAGGCGACAACTGGATAGAGGCGGCAGCGCCCCCGGCCGGTTACCTGCAGGGGGTTGAACTCGATTGCAATCATATCCCGGATGCCGCCATGACGGTGGCCGTTACAGCCCTCTTCGCACGCGGAACGACTACGCTCAGGAACATTGCAAGTTGGCGCGTAAAGGAAACGGATCGTCTCTCTGCCATGGCCTGCGAATTGCGAAAGCTGGGCGCGACCGTGGAGGAAGGCATTGATTTTCTTCGCATCACGCCGCCAGTCCATGGATTGGCTTCCGGCGCTGAGATCGATACCTATGAGGATCACCGCATGGCTATGTGTTTCTCGCTGGCAAGTTTAGGTACTGCGGTGCGGATCAACGATCCCGGGTGCGTGGCAAAAACTTTTCCGGATTATTTCGACAAGTTTGCATCGATAGTTCATTCCTCGAAGGGCCCGGCATGGGAAGTTGCGCGAGTTTGTGAGGAAAGATGATGACCACTTGCAGTGCACCCGTTATTGCGATCGATGGACCTTCAGCATCCGGAAAGGGTACCGTAGCTCAGCGAGTGGCGGCCAAACTGGGGTTTCACTACCTTGACAGCGGCGCACTTTACCGGTTGGTGGCATTGGCAGCGATGCAATCGGGAGTGGACCTAGCCAATGAATGTGCGCTGGGCGAAGTTGCTGCGAAGCTTGATGTGCGGTTTGACGGTGAGACAGTTTGGCTGTCGAATGAGGATGTTACCTATGCTATACGCGCTGAGGCGTGCAGTAACGCTGCTTCGAAAATCGCTCCTTACCCATTCGTGAGGGCAGCGCTGTTGGCGCGGCAACGCGAGTTTCGCAATGCCCCTGGCTTGGTTGCCGATGGACGGGATATGGGATCAGTTGTTTTTCCCGACGCCGTCCTCAAGATTTTTCTTACCGCAAGCCCCGAAACACGGGCCGAGCGACGATATAAGCAGTTGATCGAAAAAGGTATAGATGCTAATATGGCGACCCTTTTGCAGGATATACGGGAACGCGACAGGCGTGACAGTAATCGAACCCTAGCGCCCTTGCAAATGGGCGAGGATTCAAATCTACTGGACACTACTTCGCTTAATATCACCGAAGCAGTAGATTGCGTACTAAAGCAGTACGCTGATATTCGCACAAAAAAGCATCTCTAGAACTTGAGTTCCAGGCCATGCTCTCCACTTGCCGGTCATCTTTAGCCGGCCTCGATTGGCGGAGCGATAGCTCCTTGCATGGCAAAAATTTCCCGGACACCTAGCGGTTACAGCGTTGTACGGGATTGGACACTTATTTTTTCGTGTCAAAAAGCTGATTGCTGCGCCGGGCTGTCTCGATGCATGCTCGCAACAGGAGAATGCATCGGGACCGTTTTTTATTAATCTTTAACCCCGTCATTTACCTTATGGACGGGATTTACAAACCAGGTATTTTTAACGATGACCACTGCTTCCACAGCCCTTTCAACCATAGATTCCCCCGAAAGTTTCGCGACCCTCTTTGAAGAAAGTCTTTCCCGCCAGGAAATGCGGGTGGGCGAAGTTATCACCGCTCAAGTTGTCCGCGTCGACTATAACGTCGTCGTCGTAAACGCCGGCCTTAAATCCGAAAGCTTCATACCGGTCGAAGAATTCAAGAATGACAGGGGAGAAATCGAAGTCAAGCCGGGCGATTTTGTAAGCGTTGCTATTGAAGCCCTTGAAGACGGTTATGGCGAGACCCGCCTGTCGCGGGACAAGGCGAAGCGTCTGACTGCCTGGCACGACCTTGAAGCTGCGATGGAGAGCGGCGCGGTTGTGCAGGGTCTGGTGACCGGCAAGGTCAAGGGCGGCCTCACCGCCATGATTAACGGCATTCGCGCTTTTCTCCCTGGCTCGTTGGTGGATATCCGTCCTGTGAAGGATACGACGCCCTATGAAAACAAGGAGATGGAGTTCAAGGTGATCAAACTCGATCGCAAGCGCAACAATGTCGTGGTGTCGCGTCGTGCAGTCCTGGAGGAGACCCAGGGTGCGGATCGTCAGACTTTGCTGGAAACTCTGACCGAAGGCGCTGTGGTCAAGGGTATCGTCAAGAACATCACCGATTACGGTGCCTTTGTGGACCTCGGCGGTATCGATGGCTTGCTGCATATCACCGATCTCGCATGGAGGCGTGTCAAACATCCTTCTGAAGTAATCAGCGTAGGCGATGAAGTCACGGCCAAGGTATTGAAGTTCGACCAGGAAAAAAACCGCGTATCGCTGGGAATGAAGCAATTGACGGAAGACCCGTGGGTGGGGTTGTCGCGCCGCTACCCCCCGCACACCCGTTTGTTCGGGAAGGTCAGCAATTTGACGGATTACGGCGCTTTCGTGGAGATCGAGCAGGGCATCGAAGGGCTTGTTCACGTATCCGAAATGGATTGGACCAACAAGAATGTTTATCCGTCCAAAGTGGTGCAGTTGGGCGATGAAGTCGAAGTGATGATCCTGGAAATCGATGAGGAGCGCCGGCGGATTTCTCTGGGCATGAAGCAATGCAAGGTCAACCCGTGGGAGGACTTTGCAATGACTCACCAGAAAGGCGACAAGGTGCGCGGCCAGATCAAGTCCATTACGGACTTCGGGGTTTTTATCGGTTTGCCCGGCGGCATAGACGGCCTGGTGCATCTGTCGGACCTTTCGTGGAACCAGCCCGGCGAAGAAGCGGTGCGCAACTACAAGAAGGGCGACGAGGTGGAGGCTGTCGTATTGTCCATCGACGTGGAGCGCGAACGCATCTCCCTGGGTATCAAGCAGCTTGAAGGCGATCCGTTCAACAGCTTTGTTTCTGTCAACGATAAAAACAGTATCGTCAAAGGCACGGTCAAGTCCATTGACGCGAAAGGAGCTGTCATTGCGCTGGAGAATGACGTGGAAGGATACCTGCGCGCCTCCGAAGTCTCACGCGACCGGGTTGAAGACATTCGTACGCGGTTGAAAGAGGGCGATGCGGTTCAGGCGATGATAATCAATGTTGATCGCAAGAACCGGACTATAAACCTTTCGATAAAGGCGAAGGATCTGGCGGAAGAATCGGACGCCATACATAAGGTTGCGGCTGATAGTTCGGCAACCGCCGGGACTACGAGCCTGGGGGCCCTTCTTAAAGCCAAGATGGATGTAAAAAACACCGAGCAATAAGGGAATTTCATGACAAAGTCTGAATTGATCGCGAGACTTGCTGCGCGCTATCCCCAACTGGTGGCAAAGGACGCCGAGCTCGCGGTCAAGGTAATACTTGATGCGATGGCCAAGAGTTTGTCAGAAGGTCAGCGTATCGAAATTCGCGGGTTTGGCAGCTTTGATCTGAACTATCGTCCGCCGCGGGTGGGCCGAAACCCGAAATCAGGGGAAAAGGTACGGGTGCCCGAGAAATATGTACCACATTTCAAGGCGGGAAAAGAAATGCGCGAGCGGGTGGATTTCAAAAGCTGAAGAGTTGAGAATTGGTGGATAATAAGGCGGCGGATCAAAAGATCACGCCGCCTTTTTAATTGAGCGAATATAACCAGTCTGGTGCTTAGCGGAGCTTTGCGTGCGCTATCCGATTCTCTTCTTTCGCATCCTGTTATTTCTGTTGCTGCTGGGTTTCGCCATCAGGAATGCGGAACCCGTAACCCTGCGTTATTACTTTGGCTATGAATGGCAAGCGCCCCTTGTTCTTATCATGTTCTTATTCTTTGCGCTCGGCATCGTGGTTGGCGTTGCGTCATGCTTCGCAAAATTGTTCAGGCAGAGGCGGGAAATCCTGGATTACCGGAAGAAATATGACATCAAGGATGAGCATTAACGGATTGGCGAGGTCGATGCCTGACCTATGAGTGATCCCCGCATTATTGTAGCCCTGGATTTTCCCGCCGCCGAATTGGCGACTTCCTTCGCAGCGCGGTTGAACCCGGGCATGTGCAAAGTAAAAGTTGGAAAAGAGCTTTTTACGGCTTCCGGCCCCCGGGCTGTGGAATCGTTAATTGACAAAGGGTTCGACGTTTTTCTCGATCTAAAATTTCACGATATTCCCAACACGGTCGCAACCGCCTGCAAGGCCGCTGCAAGGCTGGGTGTATGGATGATGAATGTCCACGCCTTGGGGGGAAGAAAAATGCTTGCTGCCGCACGGGAAGCAGTGCCGGCAGGCTCCACCAGGTTAATAGCTGTGACCTTGCTGACCAGCATGGGCTCTTCCGACCTCAGGGATATCGGGATAAGCGGCGAGCCGCAGGATGTCGTGCAACGCCTGGCGCTGTTAGCCCGGGATTGCGGCTTGGATGGCGTAGTCAGTTCGGCATTGGAAGCGACGGAACTCAGGAAGGTGATTGGTAACGATTTTTGTCTCGTTACTCCTGGAATACGCCCGGCAGGCACTTCCCCTGATGAGCAGAAACGGATCACCACTCCCGGTCAGGCGATAAAGAACGGTGCCAATTATCTGGTCATCGGGAGGCCGATAACGCAGGCGAGCGATCCGGTTCTGGTTTTGCAGCAACTGAATGATGAGATTGCCTCTCTCCTACGATCCAACACACCAAAGATCGATCCATGAAGACCGCATGCTCCTGCTGCACGCGCCCCTTCTACAGGCAGCAGCTACTCGACAAAGCCATGGCAAGCCAGTAAGGATGGCTTGTTTTTCGGATAAAGACCCTACTACAAGCTATACTTATGTAAGATTCCTTTATTCCGATATCAATTCCATATACGCGAGAGGATAGCGCCATGTTCGACTATCACGTTCTTCCCTCACAACGCCTGGCTGGCGGTGTGCGTCTGGTTTCTCCTCTATTGCCCAAACCCGTTACCTTGTCTTCGCCAGCGCTTGAGGTCATGACGGATTTGCGTCTTGTCCCCGCGGGGGTCACGGAACCCGATTCCACGATGGAGTCCGCCAATGTCTTCATGATGCAGCGGGGAATACGTTCGCTGTTTGTAATGAACAGGGACAATGTCCTTTGCGGTGTCATCACCGCAAGCGACATTCTTGGCGAGAAACCGCTTCGCTTCATCCAGGAACGGCAACTAAAACACAGTGAGATTCTGGTGTCGGACATCATGACGCCAGTGGATCGGCTCGAAGCCATTCCAATGAAAATCGTCGAGAGCTCAAGGGTCGGTAATGTTATCGCAACCTTGCGCGAAAGCGGGCGTCAACACGCTTTTGTCATGGAGAGCAGCACCGATGGAACGCCGGTGGTGCGGG
>DASSHJ010000131.1:0-6553 GCA_035692965.1 Nitrosospira sp.
GCCTTGAATGTCGCCTGCAGGGCTGCCAGCGAAATAATCAGTGCCGCGCAGGCTTCGACCCCGGTTGCGAGATGCACCGTGTAGGATTTGATCAATTCGTTCATGGCGGAAGCATTGGAGCAGCGAGTGGCCCTCAAGAATGCAATGCCAGGTGAGGAGCATGTCTCAATGAAAAAAGGTGAGATAAACTCACCTTTTTCCGGGATTCAGCGCGCTGCCAATCTAGCCTTGCTTGTGGCTATGGCTGCCAGATTTTGCATGCTGAGGGGATGAATTGCTGCGAGATGAAGAATTACTGCCGGAGCTTCTACCGCGATGGCCGCCATGAGATGCTTCGCCACCTTTCCGCCCGGCTTCACGAGCCTCTTCCGAATCGAACTCATGCGCGGTCCCCTTCGCGTGCGCTGCCTTTCCGCCCTTGCTCGCAATCTCCCGCTGTTTCTGCTCGTCCATGGACGCAAATCCGCGCTTGCTGGTATCGCCGCCACTTTTTCCTGAGGCCATATGAGTCTCCTGTATGCAAGAATACGAAAAAATTCCGTTGACATTACGTTCGCCATGAAGTCAATGCCTTCGGAAACGTTATCTTCGACATCAGCCGAGATGTAATTTCAGCTTAATGAACGGCCGTGCTTTTTTATGTTCGGAGACGCACACAAACTTAAAAAAATCAAGCCTTTCCCCGAATGCGAAGGCCATGATGAATGCATTCGCCCGAATCCAACCGGATGTCATATAGGCGCGCCCCCGTGCTCCGATCCCGATTCTCCGGGGTGATACAGGATACCTTCGGGATGAACGGGAGGAATTTTTTCCTGCTGATCGCTTCCCCGCTTTGCAGACATCTTGTCGCCAAGACTAGGGATCAGCTTGGCTACCGCAGTGTTGACAACTGCCATTGCACCGACTTTGACGTCACGCCCTCCCTCTGTGGCGGCTTTCAGGATTGCTTCGGCTACATCCTCGGGATCGATCAACGGAGGCGGCAGTTTAGGCTCCCTTTCCATGTAGTTTCTCGCGTGATGGGGAAAGGGAGTATCGACAGCGGTGGGCTGGATGAGTGTTATCGATATATGCGCTTTCTCGAGTTCTTCAACTTCAACCCGAAGGACATCAGTGAACCCTTTGACTGCGTGCTTGGAGGCTGAATACATGCCTTGCAAAGGCACAACTGCTTCGGATACCTCACTGCCTAAATTGATGAGTGCTCCACCATGCGCTTTCAGATAAGGCAACGCGACCAGTGAACCATTCACGACTCCCCAGAAATTAGTCTCGAACAACCTCCGGCTATCGGCGTCACTCACTTCGTCCAAGCGGCCATATATCGAAACGCCCGCATCATTGACCCAGGTATCGATCCGGCCAAAGCATTCCACCGCTTTTCGCGCCGCGGCCTCCATTTTTTTTCTGTCCGCGACATCTGTGGCAAAGTACATCGCCTCGTGGCCAACCGCCTGGATTTCTCCCGCCACTTTCTCCAGTGTTTCCTCGCTGCGGGCGATAAGTACCACTTTGGCTCCTCGCGCAGCTGCCAGCTTCGCGGTGCAAAGACCAATGCCGCTTGAAGCGCCAGTAACTACGATGACTTGTTGATTTAAAGGTTTAAGAGAAGGACTCATACGTTTACTCCTCGAATTTATATTTCTCTCAGTCAAGTTTTCTATAGCAAGAGCAAAAAACATTCAAATGCTACTGCTGCGATATTTTTGAGTTGTCCCGTGGCTCAATCGTGGTTTTTCAGGCTACAAATTTATTGTGTCCCGGACTGTGCACAAACGAACAAAGTTTTTCGATTCGATCCGGTTAGGGATGCCGGGAAACTATTGGAGGAAGCATTCGAAACCAGGGTTGAGTGAGCAATCTGTTGAGGAAAGCGTCCGGTCATGGAGAGTACCGCTCCGAATGGAGGCCGGGAGAGGCATGGCAATCACGCCGGGACAGGAGAGAAAAGACTGGACGCAGGTAAGAGAGGAAAGACCGGAGGAGGCGGTAACTCCTTTTGAGCTATAGCCGGGGCGGTCGCCGGCAGCGCCCGCCGTTCCCGCTTTTCCTTGTGCTGAACATCTTCATTCGGCTTATCCCTCTAAGGGTCGGAATAGCATTAAGGCTTGATGGCCAGGTCCGGCCATTCCGGCAGCAATTCGACGCTATCGTGCGTTAGCGCACTGAGTATATCGAAGAGTTTACGTATCGTTCCCGCATGTAATGAAGGGGAAACGAGCGGGAGGCCTGGCTGCGCTTTGGCCGTTAAAACTCGCGTAAAGCAACACTGCGCACAACGATGTTTTTATCTACCACTGCAACTCACTCATAGGAAGGAGATTAAAATGAATAAATTCATATCTACTGTGATCCTGACCGCTTTCACGGCTGTTTTCAGCTTCGGCGCGACCGCTGCTGATAGTTCGAACGACAACACAACGGGTAACTCCAGCGACAAGAAAGAAAAATGGGAAAAGAAGTATGGAAAGGGTGGAAAAGGGGATGACTCGACCTCAGAGATCATGAAAAACAAGGAGCCTAAGGATTTATCGCCGGATGAGAAATACGAATACAGAGATCAGGAAACGATGAACAAGAAACCGTATAAGCAGACCAAGTAGTGATTTTTTCGATCGATATGGAAAAACAGAGGAACCATCCGAGGAACCTCGATCAAGTCGGCTTGCTGCCGTTTTTACGTGGCTCCCTTGTAAGGCGTCCGAAATGCCGGGGCGGGAAACGCTCCGGCATTTCGTTCAAGAAAAAACCTAGAATCCCACTGATCCCACGCCTGTTCCGGGCGTGCTCGCGCCCCTCGATTCGTCTGAACCCATCCCGGCGGAACCGGAAACCCGGGGCTTGGAGTAATCACCCGACAACCCTATATTGCGGGATGTCCCTTTTTCGGTGGAAGCGCCGGCGCCTTCCGGCATAGCACCGGTCGTCGCTCGAGAACCGCCCGCCGAACTGCCCTGCCCGGCTAATGCCGGGCCTTGCGCTGATTGCGCCCCGCTCATTCCCGATTGGACACCCCCTGCAGGCCCGGTCGCCTGTGCATGAACAAAACTCACGCATGTAAGTAAACCGGCAAGCAGCACGGGTCGTAGCACGCTTACTGAACACATATAGCTCATATGCCCTCCTTTATTCGGCAGGATTGCCTATTCGAAGAGGTATCGTACGCCTGGAGATAAATTTATCGGTACGCTGCCGCACCCTTGTCCAATCGCGCTTCACGAAGACTTATTCAGAGGTTCCCTGGATGCTCGCGAGCAGCTCCTTGAGGGTCTTGAGATCCACCGGTTTGGTGAGATGATGGTTAAAACCGCTGGCCTTCGATTGACGGCGGTCTTCCTCCTGTCCCCAGCCCGTCAGGGCAACCAGCGTTATATCGTTGAACTCCGGCCGGCTTCGAATATGCCGTGCCACCTCGTGACCGCTCATGCCCGGCATCCCGATATCCATCAGGATCACGTTCGGCTTGAAATCGGGGATGGCCGAAAGCGCGTCTCGACCGCTGTTCACCGCCCACGCGTTCATGCCCATGGATGCGAGAAGCATCTGGAGGACTTCTGCTGCATCCTGATTATCGTCCACCACGAGCAAGCGCAAGCCCTCCGGCTCGTGGGAAACCGTGTCGGGATGCGGGCTTGTATCAGTATTTGGCGCTTGCGCCAGGGGCAAACGAACCACGAATTCGCTGCCCTGATCTTTCCCATTACTCATGGCTTCGACAGTGCCTCCATGCATTGAAACAAGGCGGTGGACCAAATTCAGTCCAATTCCTAATCCTTCCTGTGTCCCGATTCCCCTACGGCGCTCCTGGGAAAACATGTCGAACAGGCGAGGCAGCATACCCGGCAGGATGCCTATTCCGTCGTCACGCACCGAGACAATCGCATAACTCCCCTCCTCCCGGGCAGACAGCCAGATATGCCCATCATGCGGCGTATACCGGGCCGCGTTATTGAGCAGATTGGTAAATACCTGCCCAAGGCGCACGCTATCGGCATAGACCATTAGAGGCACCTTGAGAATGGATATGCTCAACTGGTGTTTTTTTTCCGCGATCACAGGCTGGCAAGCCTCAGTAACATCGCCCAGTACCGCAGCCAGGTCAGTGGGAGCACATCGCAATTCGACTTTTCCACTCGTAATACGCGAGACTTCCAGCAGATCATCCACCAGCCGTACCATGTAGTTGACCTGTCGGCTGATGATGGAGAGCAGATGGGGAACTGCGGCTGAGTTATCAGAATGCTCCAGCAGCGTCAGCGCGCTTGCGACCGGTGCGAGTGGATTGCGCAGCTCATGCGCAAGCGTAGCCAAAAACTCGTCCTTCAGGCGGCCGGCTTCCCTCAACGCGTTTTCCGCATTAACCGTATCGGTGATATCGATCGATACCCCCACATGCCCCGCGTAATCCCCTTCAACACCGAACCATGGTAAAGCATACGACTTGAGCCAGCGAAGCGTACCGTCCGGCTTCCGGACCCTGACTCTTTTCTGGAAGCGCGAGCGATCGCATACGGCCTGCTCAAACGCTGCAATATAGTCCGTCCCGTCCTCTGGATGCAAGATTGAACGCCACCCCCAGGGTATCAACTCTTCGACGCTTCGCCCCATCAATTCGTTGCAGCGCTGGTTGAGGTAAACAAGACCTCCGCGCTCATCAGTCTGCCAGGTCAATGCGGGCGAAGCCTCCGCCATCGTGCGGAATCTTGCCTCGCTCTCCCGCAACCGCTGCTCGGCTCGCTTACGCCGGGTTATCTCCGTGACATAGCCCACACTTTCGAGGGCGTTGAGCTGCTTCGCAGTAAATGCCGCCCACCAGGTTGAGCCATTCTCGCGGACGAATTCCTGCTCGTAATAGCCCGTGTGCCCACCTGTCTCGCATCCACCTGTGGCGCGCAAAAGCAGTTCGGCCCATTCCGGCGGGGTGTGGACGTCAAGGCGCAGCAGGCCCTCGGCCCTTTCAGTTCCGCTGACCCCGCTCATTGTCAGGAAAGCTTCGTTGGCCTCTGTAATCTCGCCCTTGGTATCGAAGAAAATGACGCCGACCGTTTCCACCTCAAGCGCCCGGCGGAAATGCTCCTCTCTCTTGCACAGCGCCTCCTCGGCTTTCTTACGCTTTTGAACATGCGCTGTCACGTCGATGCCGTGCGCCAGGACACGCTCGCAGACCCCGTCCTCATCCAGCAGAGGCAGGTAAACAAGATCAATGAAACGCTCCTCCGGCGCAATGCCAGGAGCTCGAGCGAGCGACATGCGCATTTCAGAACCTATGAATGGTTTTCCCGTCGCCATAACGTGGGCGAGGTGCTCATGGCACCCATCTGGAGCAGATTCCGGAATGACAGCAGAATAGGAGCGCCCGATCAAATCATCCTGTCCAATCAATAAGTAGCACGCATTATTGGCAAATTCAAAAGTGAGATCAGGCCCCCGCAGCACGAATATGAATGACGGAGCGACAGAAAATACTTCTTCAAGCAACTGAATCCTGTTCGCTTGCGCCACTTCCCGGAGACGAACCCGCTCAGCTTCTCTCTCGCGTGCCTGGATCACTTCCGTCGTCTCAATGACTGTCACAAGCACTCCCCCTGGACTGCCGCCCTTCGCACCGATCTCTTCCGGCATTGTGCCTGGAACAGGGCTGTAAGTAAGCTTGAAGAACGATTCACTGGGAACTCCATTACGGTTCAGGACAAACCTTTGCTCGTCGAATGTCAGTGACTCGGCTCGCTGCATGACGGCCGCGCACGCGGGTTCCACGAAATCCCACACCTCCGGCCAGCATTCGCTTACCTTCTGGCCCAGTCCCCGAGGATGCTTGCTGCCTACAAGATTGCGAAAGCCGTCATTGTAGATCTGCACGAGGTTTTCTCCCCACAGCAACAGGGCGGCAAAAGGCAACCGGAGCATGATATTGACCGCAAGCTGAAGCTGGGGCGGCCAGTCCTGAGCAGGGCCCAGACCCGAGTCCGTCCAGTCATGTGTAAAAATCAACTCGCCCATTTCAGTCCCTCCTAGCCATCCGGGAACGCTGGAACGCTCTGTTGCCGCTTGATCCATGCCTCTGATTACTTCCCGTTTAATCACGAGTGACCCCTGGCATATCAACTCTTCATCGAGATGCCTGTTAGCATTAATGAATCAATATTTTCGCCATCCGGTTCACCCAGTCAATTTTAGTTCTTGTCACGGCGCCCTTTTCGAACTCTATCACAGTCGGGCGTGGCCCCAAGGGTGCAGGGAGATTCGTAACATCTGTGCGAGACCGAATAGAAGAACGATTCGCGAAGGAATTATCGTGACGTTAAAAAGTCGAATGAACGTCAGGCACAGGCTCTGCAAGAAGCCCTTGCGGGGACATTGGTATTCGCAGCCTTCTAAAATCGAGAGCATTTGGGTCATGATTAATTTTAGATCGCGGATGAGGGAAACAAAAAAAATCTCTGCAATCCGCTCCGTCGTATTCCCACTGGTATCGCTTCATGTCTCGGGTACCTTGGCGAGAAGCAGCACGGCCAGCAGGAGTTCGCCAACTGCGCCGGTGTGGCCATGA
>DASSHJ010000132.1:0-5486 GCA_035692965.1 Nitrosospira sp.
GTGGCCTTTCAGCCAGCCAGCCCCCCCTCGGCAAGCCAGCTACTTTTTTTAACTACTCTACTTGTCAGGGTATTGGCTGTGGCACAGGGTAAAAAAACCGCCTCTCATATAGCGGTTCTTCGGCTTATCGCTGTCCTTTCAGGCTCGGCATCTCAACATTTTCGCAATTCTCTCGGTCAGATCTCTTTCCACCCGTTTAACGCCTGGATATCGGCTTGCAACTATCCGAGGTCACTCCTCGCAGCATTGCATGGCATCCTGATCGGCTTGGGAACAATCTCCCTGGCGTTGTCTTTCAATGTTGTTGCTGAATCCACCGTTCCTACAGCCGAGGCTGCACAGACCTTCGATATTCTTCCCAGCACCCTGGAAGAAGCACTGAAGAGTTTTACGCAACAAACGGGTGTCAAGGTCTCCTTTGATCCTGTCGAGGTAAAAGGACTGATGACTCAAGGACTACGAGGAAACTTTACGGTTGATGCAGGGCTGGCTCAACTCCTGGCTGGAACCGGGCTTGAAGCATCACCCGAGGCAAATGGCTATGCAGTGAAGAAAGCTCCTGGCTCCCCTCCCCCAACCGGTGCTGCTCCTCCTGGCGGAGTGACCATCCTTCCTTCAGTTGTGGTTTCTGCCACCAAGGGACGTGATTACACTGTAGCCGAAAGCGTGACGGCGACCCGAACAAACACACTTTTGCGCGATGTGCCCCAATCCATCACGGTTGTAACACAGGATCTGATCAAGGATCAGGCCATGCTGAGCATGGCGGACGTTGTGCGCTATGTTCCCGGCGTGCAGATGGCGCAGGGAGAAGGCAATGCCGACACACCGATCTTCAGGGGCAACCAGTCAACCGCGGATTTTTATGTAGACGGCATTCGTGATGATGTCGAGTATATCCGGGACCTTTATAACTCTGAGCGCGTGGAAACCTTGAAGGGCCCGAATGGCATGATCTTTGGCCGGGGTGGTTCGGGTGGCGTCATCAACCGGGTCACCAAGAAGGCCGGCTGGGACCCCATCCGCTCCTTCTCGTTCCAGGCGGGGTCGTTCGGTACAAAAAGAGTGCTCATGGATGTCGGCCAGGGCATTAATGAAGTGGCCGCTTTTCGCCTCAATGCCATGTATGAAAATTCTGGCAGCTATCGAGATGGCGTCACAATAAAGCGCCACGGCATCAATCCGACGTTGACGCTTAGGCCAACGGACCGCACCAACATTGTAATGGGCGGGGAATATTTCCGGGATGATCGCACCGCTGACCGCGGCATCCCGTCGTTTATGGGCCGGCCAGTCCATACTGATGTTTCCACTTTCTTCGGCGACCCCAAGCGCAGTCACGCGGGCGCCACAGTTCTTAGCTTGTATTCCATTATCGAGCATGCATTCGACAACGGGATCCGGTTTCGTAATCGCACGCGCTATGCGGTTTACGACAAGTTTTACCAGAACATCTTTCCTTTCGGTGTAGACCCCAACAACCCTGACGGAACCGTGTTCGACGTTGGCGCATACAGTAACTCCACCAAGCGCAGTAATGTTTTCAACCAGAGCGACCTGATGTACACCTTGAACACGGGGCCGCTCGAGCACCGGCTGCTGGCTGGTATCGAAGTCGGCCAGCAAATAACAAACAATCTTCGCAAGACCGGCTATTTCGGGCAAGACCAGTGCGCTACCGATCACGTGGATGACCCCGAGGACGATAACCTCCCCAGTCTGCGCCCGGTATCGCTCAGCAATCCGAGAATAACTGCTCCGGTCGATTTCAGGCTGGATGCCTGTGGCGTAACCAACCACGTCGTTACAAATATAACCGGGCTCTATATTCAGGATCAGCTCAAATGGTCCAAATTTCAGGCGATATTGGGTTTGCGCTACGATAATTTTGAATTAAAAACGCATAACAATCGCACCGGCGAGGATCTCAGGAAGACAAATGGGTTGCTCTCGCCACGTGCCGGCCTGATTTATAAACCGATCGAACCGTTATCCATCTACTGGAACTATAGCCTGGCATACGTCCCACGCGCCGGCGATCAGCTGAACGCATTGGAGGTAACCAACCAGGCGCTTGAGCCGGAACGTTTCATCAACCTTGAACTGGGCGCAAAGTGGGACATTCGCCCCAATCTGGCGTTGACTGCCGCTGCATACCGACTGGATCGTACCAATGTAGCCATTCCCGACCCGCTTAATCCCGTTCGGTTACTGCTCGTCAATGGCCAGCGCAGCGAGGGTATAGAGCTCGGGGTGAGCGGACGCGTGACCGCGGCATGGGGCATCATGGGAGGATATGCGTATCAGGATAGCCGCATCAGACGCTCCGGGGCGCAGGAAGACGCAGTAGCCGGTGCTATTCTGGCTCAGGTGCCCCATCATACATTTTCCCTCTGGAATCGCTATGACATCACATCCTGGCTGGGTTTTGCGCTCGGCGTCATCCATCGCAGCAACATGTTCGCCTCAGTGGACAATACCGTTGTCCTACCGAGCTATACCCGGCTTGACGCAGCAATGTACGCGCGGCTGGACCGGCGTCTACGTTTCCAGGTGAATGTCGAGAACATGCTCAATACGCACTACTTCCTCGCCGCCAGCAATAACAACAACATTACGCCGGGCTCCCCTGTTGCAATCAGAGGAATGATGACGCTGGATTTTTGAGACGCTCTGTAAAATGTTATCGGAGGAAAAATGAACGAAATCAACTCGTGCAAAAGAGAGGGTTCGCACAAAAGCAAATCATGGATAACTACCGGCGCTTTGCTCACATTTTTGGCCGCTTCAATTCCGGCTTATGCCGCAGGATATAAGCAGACGAACCTGGTGGCCAGTAACGATTCCTACGGCGCGAGCATAGTTGACCCAACGCTCATCAATGCATGGGGCATTGCAATTCGGCCAGCGGGTTTCGGAGGGCATTTCTGGGTGGAGAGCAATGGAGCAGGAACGTCGAATCAGTTCATCGGGGATGTCGGAGGTGTTCCGCTGTTCTCGGACGATCTCCGGCTGGTAACGGTACCTGGGCCGGCGACCGGCAAGGCGGCCTCGATCGGCACTCCGACCGGGGTAGTATTCAATCCAGGCGTGCAATTCAAGGTTACGCAGGGATCGCTTACCGAACCCGCAAAGTTTATCTTTGTCACTGACACTGGCACGATTTCAGCATGGACCGAGCGCAAGAACCCGGACGGGAGCTTTGACCGGCCGGCATTCGCCAAGCTTGTCGTCAACCGCTCGCAGGCAGGTGCGCATTATTTCGGTGTCGCGTTGGGTCCTGGCAACGACCGGATCCACGTCGCAAACTTTGGGCCCAGCGCTGGCATCCAAAGTTTTGACGGAACATTCCATGAGATTAACGGCCCTGGCGCCTTCGCCAATCCGTTCTCGACTTCTGCAACTCCCCATCCGGGCGACTATGCGCCATTCAATATCCAGGCACTGACAGGTCGGGATGGAACAAATCTGTTTGTGCCCTATGCCAAAACGCAGGAAGACCCGGCGAGGCCAGGCCAAATATTGGGTGGCGAAGAAATCAGCGGCGCAGGCTTGGGAAGGCTCGCAGAGTTCGACTCATCCGGCGAATTGCTGCATACCTGGGATGACCGTGGCTTGCTGAACGCACCTTGGGGCGTCGCCTTTGCTCCCGAACGCTTTGGCGACTATAGCGGTAAGCTGCTCGTAGGGAATTTCGGCGACGGCACGATCGTCGCATTCGATCCTGCGACCCATAAAGCAATCGACTACTTGCGGGATGAGCAAGGACACGTCATTTCCATCGATGGACTATGGGGACTTCAGTTCGGCAATGGCGCGAGCCTCGGCCGCGCCGATGCATTGTATTTCGCGGCAGGCCCGAAGGGCGAGACCGACGGCCTCTTCGGCAGGCTTGTTGCCGCGCCGATTCCTGAACCTGAAACTTGGGCGCTATTCACTGCTGGGTTCATTCTTCTTGGTTCGGTTGCGAGGCGGCGCGTGAGAAGCTCTTTAGGCGAAGCAAGACGATAGGAACATGTGGCATATCAAAAGATATTCGCGTCGGTGTACCTTTACCATATCACGATCTCCTTTTTGATAATCTTTAATATGGACCCCTCGTTATTTCTCAGAATACTTTTTGATTACATTTAATTAGATGCAATTCCAAATGCAACCATCAGCCGTTTGGCCTTTCAGCCAAGGGCCACAAAGATTTCGGCCTTACTGGACACGAGTGGAAGCGCTGATCAAGGCGACGACGAACGTCGGTTATCCCTCCACCGTTCGAAAGTGACTCGCTATGAGCGCCATCGTTCTTGAATCTGTACTGGTCTGTCCGCATTGCGGCTTTGCCAGGCAAGAAATTATGCTACGGACGCCTGTCAGTTCTACTACGAATGTCACAACTGCAAAACGTTGCTGCGCCCCAATTCGGGCGATTGCTGCGTATTCTGCTCGTTCGGCTCGGTGAAGTGCCCGCCAGAGCAGGACGGGTGCTGCGGGTAGGTCTCCCATACGATTTTTTTCGTTTCGTGAGCCGGCCAAGAAGCGGGGTTGCTATGAAAGGCAATAAACTTGGGATAGTTTGGTATAGGAGAAACTGTTACCAAAACTTTCTATTTAAATGCTCGGAGTTTGTCTATTCCTTGTTGAATTTTCCTATTAGTTCCGGCTCCATGACTTGCACACCGTTGGCTACTAACCCTCCCTAACAGACCCCTCCAGCGGTCCGCGCTGTATACATAACGTGCATTATACGTATCCCCTCAAGAACCTGAAGGCTTTGAAATATCCCGACCTGGTTATCTCGGAGGGGAAGATTTTGGTCAATAATTTCCAAAACTAAAAAGAGGCTTAGCCCTTAGCCTTGCGGGACCTGAGTCGCCAACTTCATGCGTTCCGTTTCCTGATCCAGCTTTAGCGGTCCCTTCCCGGAAAAACGATCCAGGTAGAGATAGATCACAGGCGTGATGAAAAGCGTGATGACCTGGGAAAACAGTAGTCCGCCCACCACAGCAAGGCCCAATGGCTGTCGCACTTCGGCGCCTGCTCCCAATCCCAGCGCGATGGGAAGTGCGCCCATCAGTGCTGCCAGGGTGGTCATCATGATGGGCCGAAAACGCAGCAAACATGCAGTGCGAATCGCTTCGTCCGGCTGCATGCCTTCGTTGCGCTGCGCGTCGAGGGCAAAGTCTATCATCATGATGGCATTTTTTTTCACGATTCCGATCAGCATCAGGATGCCAATCATGGCGATGATCGATAACTCTATCTTGAACAGCCACAGCATGGCCAGCGCGCCGACTGCCGCGGAGGGCAACCCCGAAAGGATGGTAATAGGGTGAATATAGCTTTCATAAAGAACACCCAGCAATATATAGATCACCAGCAGAGCGGCAACAATCAGGATGACCTGGCTGGCCTGAGAAGACTGGAACGCAGCAGCATCCCCCGTATAGCTGGTCAGGATACTCGCAGGCATATTCAACTCCTGCTTGAATTGC
>DASSHJ010000133.1:0-5527 GCA_035692965.1 Nitrosospira sp.
CATCGAGCATGACCTCGTATTCGCTGGGTTGATCGGTATGATCGATCCGCCCCGTGCTGAAGCCGGGGAGGCCGTGGCGCATGCGAAAACAGCGGGACTACGGCCGATCATGATAACAGGCGATCATCCCATCACTGCCGGCGTCATTGCGCTCCAGCTAGGGATCACCACAGAAGCGCGAGCGGTTAGCGGCGCTGAACTGGAGAAAATGACCGACGAAGACCTGGATAAAATGGTAAGGGATGTTTCGGTTTATGCCCGCGTCAGCCCGGAGCATAAGCTGCGCATCGTGAAAGCACTGCAGCGTGGCGGGGCGGTGGTGGCAATGACTGGGGACGGGGTCAATGATGCCCCTGCGCTGAAGACAGCCGATATCGGCGTGGCAATGGGCATTACAGGAACAGATGTCTCCAAGCAAGCGGCTGACATGGTACTTGCCGACGACAATTTCGCCACCATTGTGGCAGCGGTCGAAGAAGGCCGCGCCATCTTCTCCAACATCCGCAAGTTCCTGCGCTACCTGCTTTCATCAAACATCGGCGAAGTCCTTACCATGTTCTTCGGCGTGGTGCTGGCTGACCTCATTGGCCTCAAAGCGGGAGAGGGAACAGTCGTACTGCCCGTGCTGGCGACGCAACTGCTCTGGATCAACCTCGTGACCGATGGCGCCCCCGCGCTCGCACTGGGCATAGATCCCCCGAATGCCCGCGTGATGAGTCGACCACCACGGCCGCACGGTGAGTCCGTAATCACCCCAAAAATGTGGTTTGGCATTCTCCTGGTCGGCGCCATCATGGCTGCCGGCACACTTCTAGTTCTGGACGCCAGCCTGCCGGGCGGCTTGATAGAAGGAACAGGCAGCATGCGCTATGCGCAGACCATGGCGTTTACTACACTAGTGCTGTTTTCGGTATTTACCGTTTTCAATTCGCGTTCCGACGAGCAGAGCGCATTTGTCGGAATGTTTTCCAATAAGTCGCTGTGGGGCTCGCTCCTGCTCTCGATCCTGCTACAGGTTGCCGTGGTTTACACACCCTTCCTGCAGCAAGCGTTCTCGACCGTCAGCCTGTCCCTGCAGGACTGGCTGTTCTGCGCTGCGGTCGCAAGCTCCGTACTTTGGCTGCGCGAGTTGAGCAAGCTGGTTGGCCGCGCCGTGTAGACAAGCTCAGTCGTCCCTGGTCCAAAGTTTTACCAAAATTTTACCGTTTTATTACGACTTTCCCGTGAGGCCGGCGTATGGTCAATCATGTCCACTTATTTGATGGGACGTCTAACAAGCCGCTAACGATGAACCCCAACCGTATTAGGAACAAGGATTAACACCTTAATGAATTAAGACCATACCAAAAACACGGAGATGGGTTTGTGCTGATGAAAAGGAGAAATTCATGAAAATACTTGCTGGCTTCATCAACCTTTTGACTCTGGTAATGGCTGCCCAGGTAGTGCAGGCGCAGACTGTGTATAAAACAATAGATGATTTCAATACTGGATTACAGACAATAGATCCCCTTCCATCCGGAAGGCGTGTCGATTTCCAGTCTGGCTCGATGATTGGTGGTTTACGTCAAATAGCGTACCAAGTGGGCGATATCGAACCCGCCACTTCTTTAGGCAGGAAAGGGGTTTACGCAATCAACAAAGGCCACCTGATCGTCGAGGAGGGTGTCCACGTTGCGAGCCGGCTTGAGATTTCATATGGAATCGGCAGGGACAATAGCATCGTCCCACTGAACCTCAACTTGAGCAGAGTCCTGACAAATGGCCAATTCGCGCTGCATTTCCATTCGCTCGACATGATAAATCAGGTTGACGTTATTCTTCAGGTGGTCAACCAAGCCGGCGAGATGTTTCAATTCGGCAAGCAGGTCATTCCTCCGGTGGTCGGAAAGTTCGATATCTATCTCCCCATTGCCGACTTTCGCTCGAATTCAACTGGAAATCCGCCCCTGGAAAGTGACTTGACATCTATTTCCTACATCACGCTTATCTTTCAGGAGGCCGGAAACGGCGGGACTGATTACGCCGTTGATTCATTCGATATTTCTACCCAATGAGCACACAGCATTCCCCCCTGCTGGGTTACTCCCCTTCGTCTGGATGCTTGAGCTGAGCTAGAAAAGCAATGAGCTGGAGCAGAACCCATTACGTGCTTTCAATTGGGTTACGCTTCGCCAACTCATTCTACAGATGCTCTAATCCATCCTCTCCGCTTCTGATCCGTCTCGCTGCTGTTTTTGCATGCAGCCTCTTGCCACCGTTTTGTCTCAACGCCTTGTCTCTGTGCGACGGCGAACGGAAAAACGATTGAGCGAAAGCTATCCTCCCGTTTCACCTTCGTTGGCTCATCCACAAGCTGAGGGTTGCCCCTTCAGAACCAAGATAATCCTTTTCTTTGGAATGTCTCGCAAGCATCACTTTGACAGGAGAACAATATGGCCGAATTAATCGCAGTAGGGTTTCAGGACCCTGAGGAAGCCGATCGCGTTTTGCTGCGGCTTAGCAAGTTAAAAAAGGAATACCTGATCGACCTCGAGGATGCTGTCGTAGTTGTACGTGACGAAAGCGGCAAAGTCCATCTCAAGCAAAGCATTAACCTGATCTCTGCGGGAGCAACTTCCGGATTTCTCTCCGGAAGCCTCTGGGGCACGCTTGTCGGCTTGTTATTCCTCAATCCCCTTGTCGGATTCGTGGTTGGCGGCGCCTTCGGGGCTGGCGCAGGGGCGTTGTCCGGCTCGCTCGCCGATTACGGCATCAACGATAATTTCATCAAATCCATTGGGGAAACGATTCCCCCCAACTCGTCGGCTCTTTTCATCCTCGTTCGCAAGGCACAGCCAGAGAGGGTCCTGGCGGAACTCTCCGGCCTCAAAGGCAAGGTCCTGCGAACTTCGTTATCTCCGGAGCAGGAGAAAAAACTCCAGGAAGCGCTGGAAGGATCCTCTTCAGGTGGTTAGCAACCCGCCCCTGCGTGATGTTTTGCAACATTTCCTGACAGTTGCGCAAACCGCAGTGCGCATATGAAAGCCTCAGCCTGCGATATCCGGGGTGGCAAGACCACGCGAAAACCTCGAATGCTTGGAATGAGCAGGATCAAAGCATCGACTTGCCTTGCTCGAGCAGTTTTTGACAGGCCTTCTTGACCACTGAAGACTTCAGCGTGGACATGCTCAAATCCACGCTGGGGCCCTTGCCGCAACAGACAATTCCCTTCGTGCCGCTGATATAGTCAGGGTTCGTCTCGGCCGATTCCTCGCCGTTATTAGCGGTCTTCCCAAGTAGCTTATCCTTGATGGAAGCAGCTCCTTCCCCGCCCAGGTAATTGTTCTTCATGCAGAACGTGATGATGCCGGCTGCATTGCCCGGGCTTCCCGCCGCGATGGATGACAGCGATCCCAACGACGATGCGGCATTACCCAGGCCACTACTGCCTGCGATATCTTTTAGCTGACCCAGCCCTTGTGCGGAAAGGGAACCGCAAAACAGCGCGGTGACCGCGCTGCTTGCCGTTATCCAGGAACGATAATGAAAATTATTCATACTTTCCTCCAGTTGTTGGACGAGGCCTTGCCATTGACATTGTTGCTGGAAAACCTCGTTATAAGATAGAAACTGGAATTCCAGAAATAGTTTTCACATCCACCCGAGCGCATCCCGCAACCGCTGCAACTGGTTACAGCGCGGCCCCGCCGACTCTTGCATCTCTGCGGACGTCGAAAATTATTAGACCGCCCCTCGGCGCAGTGCAGAACATAATTCACGTCGTTACGGGGGAAGTCGGCAGATTCAACCAGAACTGCTTTTCATTAATCATAGGTCTGATAGCCACTTGCTGGGGGAAAAAATACTGTTTATAAGGCAATTTTCCTCTTTGCAGCGCTCTTCGGAGAGCATTTCCCCTCTCTCCGAACACCGGCATTCCGCCCGCCTGTCGAGCCCGACGCAACTTCGAAATGGGATGGCAAGCCGTTTCCCAATCACATGTTCTTGCTTAAGCGTAGGGCAGTCTCCAACTCACCTATATGTGCGCTGCCGAGCAGAAAACCACAGCGTTTAAGGGGACAATGGGTGCAAGTGAACGGTGGATGAGTCACCGTTCGCGCTAAAACTTTAACGGAGGCATGCGCCATGAACAGCATTATCTGGTGGGTTGGCTTTATCGTTATCCTTCTTGCGATCCTCAGTTTCCTGGGGCTGCGTTAAGCGGGAGCATTGCTCCCATTGCCTCTCGCAAAGGCGGAAGGTGCTCGTTTGGAAGGAATGGTCTACGCGGGCGCCTTCTTTCTCAAGAAATCTGGGAAATTGCACGCAACAGCAAAACGCTTTAAACATTCGCCTCATGTACCGGAGTACGGGCGTATCGGCTCCTGGGACGACGGTTGCGCCTGTTTTCAGCATGGATTGTAAACACAGGAAATGACGAACCTGGATAAAGGCAATGACGAAGCTATAAATAGCGCAGACCGGGTCAGGCGCGCGACTGCTGCGGACGTCAATGCGAAAATCGACAGGCAGATCGACCGCAATATCTCGTATTACAGCGGTGCCCCGCGAAACGCCATCCTTACCCGCGTAAGAGAGCTTGATAGCGAATGGGATATCGAGCGAGTGCTGGAAATCCAGTGCTCGTCACTTGCGCTCGCAGGGCTTGTACTGGGGATATCCTCCAGCCGGCGGTGGCTCGCCGTCCCCGCAGTCGTCCTTTCATTCCTGCTTCATCACGGCCTGCGAGGCTGGTGCCCGCCCGTACCCCTACTGCGCGGGATCGGTGTTCGCACCCGCGGCGAAATCGACCGGGAAAAATACGCACTTAAAGAGTACCTCGAAAAGAGTGCCTGAAACCGGACGGCGCCAGATTCAGATACTTGGATAGTGCGGACGCAGGCATAAGGTTTGGCAGATTTTTCGAGGCGTTCAACATCCGGCCAGCGATTGGGACCAGCTAGGGTCGGTCGACAAGTTTTTTCAGCTGGCTACGGGCCTTCGCCCCTCGGAATGTGGTATGCGACTGATGGCCTTTTGCTAGCCTGTCCTGACGTTGAGCCAGCTCAGCAACAGGACAGGTGAAGGCAGAAACCCATCAGGAATCGTGAAGCTATGAAAGGCAAACTTATTGCCGATCGAGTGGAACCTTCAGTCCCCTGAAAGACGCCAGCAGGGCCACATCGTAGACAATTTTCAGGACGCCGCAAGCAATCAAGGGGCCGCTCAGCAGTCCGCCGGCCAACATCGCGCCCGCCAGGGCTGGGCTGCCCGCCGAAGCCAGGCTTCGTGGCACAGCAGTGAAACTCGCCGCCGCCGCGCGCTCTGCCGGCGTCACGACTGCCATCACGTAAGCCGTTCTCGGCGGCACATCCATCTGCGATAAGGCGCTCCGCAGCAACAGCAGGCCCAGCGCCAGTTCGATGTTTGGGACAAGCGCCGCAAAAATGAGGCAAATGTTTGCCGGGATGTGGGTGAATACCATCGTGTTGAGCAGGCCAATGCGCCGTGCGAGAACGGGCGCTGCAAGCTGTGATCCTGCTCC
>DASSHJ010000134.1:0-9263 GCA_035692965.1 Nitrosospira sp.
AGGCAGTACGATCGGACTTGAACGGCTCCGCCAGCGAGTCAGTAGCAGCGTTGCCAGGAAAAGATTTGCCGCGCCTGCCATTGTGTAGCTGATTGCCGCAATGCCCGGTGCCATCACACGACGAGACCGGCAACTACAGCAAGCGGGAAAAAACAACGCAGTCCCGCGGGAGTCCTCGACCCCTCCTTTCCGAGGGGGGAACTGTGGAATTTCCCAGTAGATGCAGTGTGCTTGAAGAACACGTCTGTCAATGACGAGGGGATCTTCCGCCTCATCGTCCACCCTTGCGTAACAGGACGACTTCGATCGTATCGATCAGGATAATGATATCGAGGAACAAGCTATGGTTCTTCACGTAGTAAAGATCATACTGAAGCTTCTCGATTGCATCCTGGACCGAGGCGCCGTATTGGTAGCGCACCTGCGCCCATCCGGTAATTCCTGGTTTGATGCTATGCCTGACGTTATAGAACGGAACTTCGGCACAAAGCTGATCTACGAAATAAGGCCGTTCAGGACGAGGCCCGACGAAGCTCATGTCTCCAGCGAGGACATTGAATACCTGCGGAAGCTCATCTATTCTAAGTTTTCGGATTATTCTCCCCACTCGCGTGATCCGGGGATCATCCGTTGCGGCCCACTGGGGCTTTCCGCCTTTTTCCGCATCCTTGTACATGCTGCGAAACTTCAACACCATGAAGGTCTTCCCGCCCTTTCCAACGCGTTCCTGGCGGTAAAAGACCGATGCTCCGTCTTCGATGAAGATACACAGGGCAGTAACGAGCATGAGCGGAAAAGTTGCCGCCAGGAGCACGCAGCTTGCCGCAATATCAAACGTCCGCTTGATGCCGGATCGAAGAAGGCTTTGATCGAATCCGCCGCCAAAAACGAGCCAACTCGGGTAAAGACTGTTTACGCGTATCTGCCCTCTCTCGCGCTCGAAAAAGGCAGCTGAATCGGTCACCTTGATGCCGTTCAGCTTGCATTCGAGCAAATCCTGGATAGGAAAACAGCCGCCCCGCCGCTCCTGGATGGCGATAACGATTTCTCCCGCCCCATATTGATTAGCCAGAGTCATCAGAGACGCCATTCTTGGCAAAACAGCGGAGGATGGAACATGGAGTTCCTCATCGGGCAATGGCACGAAACCAACGATTTTCAGGCCGCGGTGCACAGGATCTTTGCCAGCTTGATCGACGAATTCCTTGGCTTTGCCGCCGCTGCCCAGCACGATGGCCTGGGACTCGAGAATGCCAAGGCTGGACCATTTGAAAAAACCTGCCCGGGTCAACAAAATGCCCGGCAAAGCAACAAGCAGCACAAGCCCGAGTATTCCACGTCCAAGATAGAGATCGGGCAGGAGGTAAAAAACCAGCGTCATGATTCCAAACCCGAGCATCATGGAGGGCATCAGACGAAATAAAGTATCCTTGAGGCTCTTGCGTGAATCTTTTTGATACATGCCCATCGCCGCCATTGACGTGATCATCGCGAACGTGAATGTTCCAGCTTCCGGAAACAGGGAAGGAAAAGTGAAAGGAAGAGGCGCAGCCTGATCAAAAAAACGAATACCTGCCGCAAAGTAAACGGCGAAAATCAACACGAGCATTTCCGCGCTGATAAGTAGAACCGTGGTTCTGGAGATATAGTGATTCGAGATACGTAGCAATTTGCAGACCTTTCACCGATCGTTGCTGAACAACCGGCGAGCCGGTTCTTCTTCTGTCTGTTTACCCGTTTACTCGGCCGCTTGCTTTCTGACAACCAGTATCAGGTATGCGAGCCAAATAGGCATCAGCATAAGCGGTCTTTTTACTAGCGCTGTCGTCTGCCGCGCATCATACCAATTCAGGAATCGAGAACAATTGGACTTTGGTACATCCGCCAGAGCCTCTTTTGTATCGCCTCGTGACCGATTGAACAACAGCTGAGGCTGACAGTAAGCAGCGTGTTCCAGAATGATCCGCGGGGGACGCGCACTCATGTCAGAAATAGCAAGCGTGCCTGCACGATCGGACGCCATGGAACGATGCACACGGGTAACTGTTACACAAGCTATCAGTGCAGGCGCTGCACGAAATGAGGATAAGCTCGGCAATGTTTTAATAGTTGTGGTTATTGTTTGTTTGTTAATGGTTGATTGCCATCTGTATTACGGTGCCGGCTGCAAACATCGATTTTGTGCCGGATAAATGATTAATGTTCAGCTTGCGTTGTCGTACTCGATGACACCGAGCCTTTTACGATGAGGGCCAGCTTGAGGCGGTCCGCAACGTCCAGTTTTCGGAAAACTTCAGTCAAGTGAGCCTTTACTGTACGCTCTGTGATCGCCAGACGGCGTGCAATTTGTTTGTTCGATTCCCCGTTTCCCACCAGCGTGGCAATTTCATATTCCCGCCTTGTCAGGTTTGAAAGAAGTTGGCTCACTGTACGCTTGATCCGGTTCTGCTCGCGCGTCATGGTGACAAGCTCGTTTAAAAGCCGCCAGCTCAGGGACCTTCTAATCCATAGCTCGCCTCTTCCCACCGCCTCGACGACAGAGCTGAGCTGTTCGGCCTCGATATCGCTCCTGCAACAGCCCCTTACCCCTATTCTAAATAATTCCCACTCTATCTCTTCCGTAACCGTCTGGCTCAAGATGATGAATTTCGTTTCCAGACTCAACTTCATCAGTATTGCTATCCCCTCTGACCCGTCGATGCCTGGAAAGTCGCGGTCAAGCAATAGGATTTGGGGCTTTCCCCGGACGAGTTGATCGTTCAGCAAGGCGAGATTTTTTGAAACGAAAACTGGATCCAGATGATGAATACTGCGCTCCCAGCGAGATAAATTATCCTGGGATGAACTAGCGAGCAAAATCAAGAGAGCCTCTCCCCAAAAGCGAAATATCGGTGCAAACCTTATCCATAATTCGACCCAGCATCTTTCGTGATACCCAGATCTCGCCCTGATCGACCACACGCACGGCCTTCAGGAAATAACATCGGTCTGCCTCATGAGTCAGGTACCCACGTGCACCATTCGCCAAAGCGCGAAGTATCTGCTCCTCCTCGATCAATCCCTCCGTAAGCACCACGATGAAGGTATCGGGGCACTCTCGGTTGAGCGCCTCGATCATTTTTAGACTCGCGCTGCCGAACGAATCGAGATTAAAGAAGAGAATGCGAGGCCTCAGGCGGCTTACTTCCAGCACAATGTCTTCCGTGCAAGCAGCGTTCAGTGCGGCTGCCTTACGACTGTGCGCCTTACCGCTCGCATTCATGACGTTCGCCATCACCTCGATGCCTGCCCCACCTTTTAACAACTGTTCCAGCTTCTTGCGTCGGCCAGGATCCCTATCGGCTATCGCTACTGTAACTGTTTGCATGCTTCCTCCTTACAGGACCGCCGGCCACTTTCCCGGTTCAGGCGAGGTGACTCCCTTGTCGTTTCTCGGGCTTCACGATTGGCCGCCAAGTTCAACTTGAAGTTGTTCGAAGACATCCTAACGTATGGGAAAGTACTGGTAACCACGAAGTAAAAGGAATCTTCCGCCTTAGATTACTTTTTAAAAGGGTCACCAGAACTCTCTTCATTGCCCTGCTTCAGCAGATCCCTAATGTAGTTTCCAGGAATGGCGTACGTTATCCCGCTGGGGTTGCTGAGAGCAGACTCTTTTGTGCCCTTCACAAATACCATGTTGATCACGCCGTAAACCAGTCCCGTTTCGGGATCGAACAGCGGGCTGCCGCTGCTGCCCGGATAAGCCGTGCCATCGAGCTGAAATACTGCGTAACGTGGCTTCTGCAACTGGCCAATCATTTTTGAATTGAGTTGCCTCGAATTATGTGCAGGCAAGATGATCGGAGTGATCGCAGAAATCATTGCACGATGGGTGACCGGATAGAATCCTAAAACCATCCCGATGGGAAAGCCGGTAAAAACCAGGGTCTGGCCTTCGCGCACCCTGTGGGCATCCCCCAGCTCCATGGCAGGCAATGGCGTTCCCGTAATTTTCAGTAGTGCGAGATCATGCTCCCTGTCAACTGCTGCGACTGTCGCAGTTCTCAATTCAGGTTCTTTACCCTTGCCAGTAATCACAACGTATGACTCTTTGTTGACCGTATCCAATATTTCCGGAACAACATGAGCATTGGTCACAATATGAAAACCGTCGTCCAGCACGAAGCCCGTGCCGAGAAAATTAAGCTGAGGTGACCGGGTTCTTTGTAGCGTCCCGATCCCCACAATGGATGGCTTGATGCGCTCGATGGTTTTAACAAGCTCGCTAGCCCACAGCGAAGGAGCGAACAGAAGCGCTGCCATGGCCAGGCTTTTAGCATAACTCCGGACGAGACGGGGAAGTGCTTGCCTGATATTCAACATTGATTTCCGCTGGGCATTGCAAATGGTATTCGGTGCAAGAGAATCAACTGGAGAACAGGCAGAATTCTGCGCTTGCCGGGCCGCAAAATAAAGCAGCCCGACAAACACTGATCAAGCGATCAGGTTGTACGGCAAAGGACCAGGCCATGCAGAGAACAGCAGTGGCAATCCCTGGAGGGTCAGGTAGTGCGGGCCCAGAGAGAGCAGGCACATGCCCTGTGGGGATCAGCGTTATGTAAAGCGGTCAGCTTCACAATTCACCGATTATCGGCAACCTTCCATTTTGTATATGAAATAACCGTCTTTATTGATGGCATCCTCAACATTGGCAGGAGCGCTTTGGCTGTGGCAAAAACTACATTCCCTGCTCGTCACCGTTGCATCGCCTTCCCCGATCGATGCCAACCACTGCTTCGCGTATTCGATTGCTTTCTGATGGTCCTTGGCAGGGGTAAACACATCAAAATGCATCGTGTGACCATCCTTGGCCTTGACATAGGTGTCATATACATGAATTTCCATATTGCTCCTCATTGCATGAATAAGTCGGTTGAAACATTAACTGATCAATATCATCAGATCAACCGGTAGACTATCACGGCAGCTCAAAAAGTGAAACTTACGAGCCGTCGACCCGGGTGCTTCTCCCTTCCATCCCTCATCTCCGTCAGCAAACCGGGTGAACAGCCCAGCCGGACTTCTTCGCGAAACCCACTGCTTCCTGTCATAAAACTGTGACAAAACTGCAATAAAACGGCCATATCCCTCCACTATTCTCCCAATGGTTTGTTCATTGAAAAGTCGAAAGCTGAACCGGGAGAAGAATGAAATTATCGAAAATCAGTTTGGCGGCCGGCGCTATTTTGGGCTCTAGCGTCGCACCCCTGGTGTTTGCCATTGATCTTTATGTCGACACGAAAACCGAGCAAATATATGCGAAGCCCGGACCGGGCCGCACCCATATCGGTTCTTTCGTGAGAGAAGATGCCGGGCTGAAGAAGGAGAGGGTATCCACCGGCGGGACGTCTGAAACAGATAAGGCTTCTGACAAAACGGCCGAAATAATGAACGATAGGACGGATGCGGCTGAGTTGGCAGCCATGCGCAAGGACATGGAATTAAAAGCGAAAATGAGAGAAGCGCGGTTGGTCAGTGATGTCGCTTCACTGGAGGAACGTGTCAAGCAGGCTGAAAAGGTGCACGTCGAGCTTAAAGAAGGGGCTCCCCATTTCGCGAGCAAGGACGGCAACTTCACCTTTGCACTGAACGGACGCATGCAGGTGGGATCGCAATATAATTTCATCAATGAAGTACTGCCTGCCACCGGAAGCAATCTGCCCAACGAATTGAACAGCGGAGTAACGCTCCGGCGCGCCCGGCTTGGCGTTGAAGGCACCTTCTTCAAAATATGGGATTACAAGTTCGAGTATGACTTCAGCCGGGGCAACGGTACAGTAGAGTCAGGAATAACCGATGCCTTTGTCCGCCTCAACGTAAACAAGCCATTTTCCCTCAAAGTCGGTTCGTTCAAAGAACCTTTCAGTCTTGAGGAAGCCAGCAGCAACCGCTTTCTGACTTTCATCGAGCGGCACATGGCGGTCAACTCGTTTGTTGACAATCCCAATGCCTACAAAACGGGTATAGGCGCGAATTATGCAGAGCCCCGCTTTCAGTGGGGCGTTGCTTTACAAACAGAACCTGTGGGATCTTGGTCTGCCGCTTCCACTACAGTCAACACTGCCGGCAACAATAGCCGCAATAACGGCGCCGGGGATATGGGCTGGGAAGGCATTGGCCGGATAACAGGAAGACCGTGGATGGAAAATGAAACGAAGTTCCTGCATGTCGGAGTTTCGGCAGGCCACACGGTCGTCAATACGCAATACCAGGCTAATGGCACGATCAATGTTGGACCGAACCAAACGGGAGGAGGCGGAGGGATGGCGTTCTTTGCATTCCCGGGAACGAATGTGGACCGCACTAATGTGCTGAACACCGGTAACTTGAGCATCGGAAATAAAGGCGCACCTGGCTCGCGCCAGATAACGAGCTATGACCGCTATGGGGCGGAAGGCTGGCTGGTTCACGGCCCGCTGTCTCTCCAAGCCGAGTATTTACGGACGAATATAAACGGAGTGGGTTATGACAACGAGCACTTCACCGGCTACTATGGATTCGCCAGTTATTTTTTGACCGGCGAGTCCAAAGCCTATCACATCAGAAATGCTGCAGCGAACCGGATAAAACCCAGACAGAATTTTCAATGGAATGGCCCAGGCTGGGGAGCTTGGGAAATCGCCGCCGGTTACGATTATATCAACCTGAACAGCGGTGTCATCAGAGGGGGGCAAGCGGACATGGTAAGGTTTGCTTTGAATTGGTACCCTCATACCCATATAAAGGTACAGAATAATATTACTTATGTTTTAAATATCAATACGGAAGGGTCGACCATTCCCCGCACTGCCGGCTTTAATAACGCGGACTTAAGCTCTTTCCTGACTCAAGTTCAAGTCGATTTCTAAGAAGGCCGTCCTTATAAAACCCGAATAAACCGCACGATTTACAACGTTGCCTATTCATGCTCGTCCGCGATCAAAACCTCCAGGGCAAAGGCTGAACTTACCTGAGCGAAAACTCAACTTTGCTGCCGGGCTTTTTATTGCCCCCTTCCGCGTCCACTTTGGGTTGAAGCAGAAAGATCCGGTCGCCGGAAATATCGCCCTTTTCAACCAGCCAATCACGTGCATTTTCGGCCCTGGCTTGGGCGAGGTCCCGCATTTCGCTCTCGCCGGCATCAATGTTGGCGAGCATCAATTGTTCCATCTCGGGCACTGGCAAGCTTTTCGTGAACCCGATCACGTTTTTTGGCTTATCGAATTTTTCATCCTTGTATGCAAGCGTGAGGTATTTGGCGTACTCGTCCGGCGTCAACGCGATATCGTCAAGTGAACCGCTCGTTTCTCCCTTCTTGACGTTTTCCAGCAGTTTCCGCGCCTTGATCTTCCGTTCCAGCATGACACGCTTCAATGCCTCCGGGTCGTAGGCCGGATCGGCCTCACCGGTGATTTCAAGCTCGAGCGCAGGCCTGTCTTTTAAGGCCTTTGACAAAACATCGAGACTCTTTTCTGCTTCGGGACCAAGATCCGCGCGACCAGGCTCAAAGCTTATCTCTGATAATTCTTCGCCGCTGCGTCCAAAAACCGATCCGAGCAGCGCGAAAGGTGCTGTCACGGCCTTCGAGAGCAGATTAACGAAAGCGTTTACGACGACGGAGCCAATGCTGAACTGCGGATCGTTGATGGAACCGGTTACCGGAAGGTGAAGATTGATTTCTCCTTCGCGGTTTTTCAGCAGCGCGACTGCCAGGGTTACCGGGATCGAGAGCGCGTCAGGGCTCTTGACTTTTTCACCGAAGGTTAGTTTGTCGAGAAAAACGTTGTTCTCCGCGGTAAGTTCACCCTTTTCCACGTGATAGTGGACATCGACGGACAGCTTGCCCTTCTCAATGGTATAGCCGATGTATTTCGCGGAATAAGGGCTGAACGCCGGCATGTCGATACCCTTGGCCGACGCAGTGACGTCGAGGTACGTTTCCTTCGCGAAAGTGTTGACCTTGCCCGATATTTTCAGGGGAGCCGTTTTGTCAACCGCTCCATGAATGTCGATCTCCCCCGGCTTTTGGGGATCGAGGGGGCCGATACGGCCCGCAAGACCTGTCAGGTTCGCCTTGTAATTCGGCTTGATGAATTGATCCTGGAAATTGATGTTCCCCCCTTGCAATGATATCCGGCTGATACGTACAGGCGTTGATTTCCGGTCGGCTGGAGCTGTCGTTTTGGCACCGGTCTTCGAGGCTGTCGTAGGTCCCGGTTCGGCCGTTTCTGCGGGTGGCGGCGGGGGAACCGGTGATTCATTATTCCCCTCCTGCCGCACAATATGCGTGAGATTGAGGTCGCCCTTGGAAGTGATTACAACGTATGCAAAAAAATCAGCAATTGAAACCGCTTCTATATTCGCCCGCAGGGGTTCGTTCACGAACTCGATGCCCCTGATGTCCAGGGTGCGCCAACGCATGAGGTCAGTGGTCGCCGATTTATCGAGCACGCTAAAATTGGTGAATTTCCCATCCCCGAGCAATACGACTTTAATCGGCGCGCCATCGGCCTTGATCTTGCCATGAAATGACGTCGCGCCACTCGTGATCAAGGCGTTCATCTTGTCTCCCGCCCAGCCTTGTAGCGGCACAAGATCGACATCCTTCGCGTCCACATCGAGCTCGACCGCGAGTGGGGCCCATGCGAGCGTGCCATTCGTCTCCAGGCTTCCCTTTTTATTTACCGCTGCTTTTAGCGCAATTTTCAGCGGCTCCGCGCCACGAAGATCAATATCTGTGACAGTCAGGTCGAGTGGTTGAACGATCATCGGACTCACGTTCGTCAGCGAAACATCTTCATAACGAAGGGCAGCGTTGGTCAACTTGAAGCTGCCGAACCGTACCTCCCACGGCTTATCGGCTTTTGCTTCGGGAGCGATCGCTTTCCGGGGGGCCGTCGAGCGGGAAGCGGGCGTAAATAACTTTGCGAGATTGAGGCGGCCGTCACTTTCCCGCCGCAAGAATGCATGGATTCGGTCGAGCGTTATATCCCCGAGCGTGACAGATTGATGCGCGAGATCGATGGAGGATTGGCTCACCTTCAATGATGGAAGGCTCAGCACAGGTTGTTCTTCTCCCTCGCGAGAGATCGCGGCTTCACTCAACGTCAGGGCAACGTTCGATCGCTTTGCACTGTTCAGATTGAGCTCGACTGGCTTGATCTGGATTTCCGCGATCTTGGCCGCGTATGGTATCTCGGTACCGTGGTTCTCGATTCCCAGTTTTCGAAGTGCTGCTTCTC
>DASSHJ010000135.1:0-8230 GCA_035692965.1 Nitrosospira sp.
GCAGCAGATAGGTTGCACGGTCCGCGGCGCGGCTTTGAACTCGCAATGTATGACAAGACATCGCTCGCAAACCTTCTTCCAGCGCCGCCGTATCTAGAGGTAGATGTACTGCGTCGCGCGCTTCGGCATGTGCCAGGCCCAGGCGTAATACCTCCTCGGTCGGCAAACTGTTGCCAGCACTCCCAAGAGCGATTCGTGCCGGGGTGAAGCGGCGAAAGTTCTGCCAGGGATCACTCCGGATAATTCCGCTCATGATCCTGCACCCGCTGCCTCAGGAAGCACGCTAAGTAATGGATGATCAGGTGGGGTCCGGAGCAATTCCCCTCGCGCCCCGGTAATCTTCATTTTTTCCAGCCATATCTCGAATTCCGGCGCGCGTTTCAGTCCCAGGAGGGAACGGAGATAAAGCGCATCATGAAACGAGGTGCTTTGGTAATTCAACATCACATCATCCGCACCGGGTACACCCATTATGAACGTCACTCCTGCCGTTCCGAGCAGGGTGAGCAACGTATCCGTGTCATCCTGGTCCGCTTCCGCATGATTGGTGTAGCATATATCGCACCCCAGCGGGACTCCCAGGAGCTTTCCACAAAAATGATCTTCCAATCCCGCTCGTATAATCTGCTTGCCGTCGTATAAATACTCGGGGCCGATGAAGCCTACAACTGTGTTGGTGAGAAGCGGTTTAAACTCCCGCGCCACCCCGTACGCGCGGGCTTCGCATGTCTGCTGATCTACGCCGAAATTCCCCTCCGCCGAAAGCGCGCTCCCCTGTCCTGTCTCGAAATACATGACGTTGTCCCCAAGGGTACCTCGCCCTAGCGACAACGCAGCCTCGCGCGCCTCGCCCAATAATGCCAGACCGATGCCAAAGACAGCATTGGCTTTCTCCGTCCCGGCAATAGACTGAAACACCAGATCTACCGGCGCTCCCTGCTCGATAGCCAGAATAGTATTGGTGACATGAGTGAGCACGCAGGACTGGGTGGGGATATCGAAGCGGCGGCGCACTTCATCCAACATATCGAGAAGTTTGATAAGTCCCGAAAGATTATCCATTGCCGGATTGACACCCACGACCGCGTCGCCGCACCCGTAAAGCAATCCATCAAGCATGGAAGCAGCAATACCTTTCAAGTCATCGGTCGGATGATTGGGTTGCAAGCGCACAGATAATCGTCCGGGAAGGCCGATAGTATTGCGGAAGCGGGTGACAACACGGCACTTTCTGGCAGCTAGAATCAAGTCCTGGTTGTGCATCAGTTTACTGACCGCAGCCGCCATCTCCGGCATGATGCCTGCAGCAATACGGACAAGCGTTGCTTCATCCGTGCTGTCGGCAAGAAGCCAATTGCGGAAATCACCAACGGTAAGGTGACTGATCTCGGCGAAGGCGACGGGATCATGGCGATCCATGATGAGGCGAGTCACTTCGTCGGCTTCGTAAGGTATCACTGCCTCGGAGAGAAAAACAGGCAGCGGAAGGTCGGCAAGACACATTTTTGCAGCCATACGTTCTACTGCCGTCGCTGCTGCAACGCCTGCCAGATAGTCGCCTGAACGTGGCGGAGAAGCCTTGGCGAGCAAATCCTTGAGATCGTTGAAGCGATATGTGATATTTCGGACCGAGTAGGAATAGGCCATTTTCGATGTTCTGCCATTACAAAGCTTCAAGCTCAACCATGCTCACCGGGGAAAATCTTCCTAACGAATTACAGATCTTCTTGTTGTTCCAGTTCATGCGTTTATTTCCATTGTAGCAACACGGATAAAGGATTTTGCAAACCTGAGGGATCTCCAGACAAGCCTGCAATCTCAGCCCCTGATCCGGCGAGCTGAACAGTCTGATGATTCGACGCTCGCGCTGACCTTGGCTGCGGCGTTTGCCGATGATCCCCTGACCACATTCTGTGTTCGCGCAGATGCGCAACGGTATCCGGCGATGCAAGCGGGTTTCAAGCGCGCGCTCGAGTTATATCGCCCGCACGGCTTGACCTTCATCGCCAACGACGGGACAGGGGTCGCAATCTGGGCACGTCATGACCAATGGCAACTTACATTTGCACAAGAGTGCGCCCTCATTCCGCTGTACGTTTACGTCTGCGGCGTGGGTCGCTTCATGCGGCTTGTCCGTGGGATCGAGGCGTTGAAATCACATCACCCGGTCGAGCCGCACTATTATCTTTACATGCTTGGGGTGCATCCCGATTACCAGTCGCAGGGCCTGGGGAGTGCGCTCCTGCGCATTATGCTGGAGCGTTGCGACCGCGAACACATGCCTGCGTACCTGGAAGCATCTCATCCTCGCAATATTTCCCTCTACCAGAGGCATGGGTTTCGCTTAATGAGGGAATTGCAGTTCGGTCCGGGCGGCCCTTCTCTCAGGGCAATGTGGCGGGAGCCAAGGATCGGGAGCTGAATGGAGCCTGTAGGCGATTGAGGCAAACGTCTGCTTAACGGCTCATCCGAACCTGGCTGTTCCTCCTGGCCTTATTCTGACAGTAGCCCTGCGGTACGTCCTCAAGGATGCTTACCCATCGGCGATGCGAGCGGCAGGACGCGTTGTACTCCTGCGGGCTAAGGTCTAGTTCGTGCGCCACCGTACGGAATATTTACTGTGCAACCGTATCATCTTGTTTGGACCAATCCCTAACAAACGAGGACGCCATGAAAAACGCTAAAAATATCTCCACATCGAAAAACTGGAGTCAATCGCTATGGGTTACTGCTCTTATGTTCGCCGTGGCCGGGGCGGTTCATGCTCAAGGCGGCAGCTCAGGTGAGGGCGGGGGTTCGTCATCTGCCAAGGCGGCCAAAACGACTGCAAAATCTGGATCAGGGGCACAGGGAAAAAGCCAAGGCGGTTCCGACGGCTGGGACCAATATACCTATGGCAAGGACTCCGCGCGTGATTACGCGCGTTCGCAAGGGGTCGGCCATTCGGGGGGAACGTCTTACGCATATGGAAAAGACAAAGGGAGCGACTACGAGAGGTCCCAGGGAATGGGGAAAGGAACGTCGGGCGGGCGCTCTCCGGGCGGAGGCTCCAGCTCTTCGCAAAGCGATTACGATTGATCACTGGATAATACCCTGCAAAAAAACACGCTTTTTTTATTCTTCAAGCATAACACGGCCTTCTGGTAATCGACTCATTTGCAGTCCGCGTTCCTGGCATCTCGTACCGCCAGGAAGGTGATGCTTGCCGGGGGGAGTTCGATATAGCCTGGAGGGACGTGGTCGCCCCGCAACGCCGGAAGCTCATCGTTAGCCTGAAGTTTGAGCTCATTTCCATTCAGTTCGATCCGTGGGCTGTCCAACGGCTGGCTTGTCAACCTGTATCGCTGTGACGCAAGCGATAGCTCCAGTGATCGCTGGTCAGTCCTGCTGTTATTGATCGCCAGGATGGAAACGCCGCCGGGATGGCCCGCCAGGCAATGCGCATAGAGCTTCAATCCCGGCCAAGGACGCCCTGCATCGAGCACCTTCGCACTCATGAGCTTGTGCCATAACAGTGCCGCCCAGTAATTCGGGCGCGGCTTGAAGGTGTCCTGATCGAGCAGACCATAGTCGCTGGATGCAAGGGTATTGTGAAAGACAACCTGGATACCCGTTTTGGCGAGCCGCCCCAGCTGGTCGAGATAGCGGAAGCTGTCCAGAAAAGTGGAGGCCCAGGGGTTGCCGCCGCATGCCGCATCCGCGATCTCCGTGATCCAGGCCGGTCTGCGAGGTTCATAACGATCTCGCAGACGCAGATAAAAAGCATGAATCGGGTCGGAACGTGCGAGCCATTCGTCTGATAATGCATCTTCCTCTACCGTCTGAGCGGTGTGGCCAAAGAATGCGCATCTGACCGAGGCGGCAGGGTAGGAGTGATACGAGAAGATGTCGAACCGTGGCGGAGCGAGCGCAGCGAGGATTTGAAGGGTCGTGAACAAAGGCCTGCTCGTGGCGGTAATCGAGAGCGCATCGCCCTCGCCCACCGTTCCAGGACCCGCAATCCGCATGCCAGGAACCTTGGCTTTGATAAACCTGTGGAATATCGCGAAATCACGTGCGTAGGCTGAAGCGCTGTATCCAGGCGGCGCGCCCCCCTCGGTTGGCAGGTTTGGTTCATTAACGAACTCCACTGCGACAATTTCGCCACCCAGGGATTTCGTATAATCAAGAAAACTCTCGGCCTGATCGGTTGTCCAGACGCCGGCCTCGTTGCGCACACCGGGGCTGAAAGCAAACGACGTAACCAGTTTTGCGTCCACTTTTCGGGCGAAATCGACGACACCCTGCCATTCGTTTCGTGTCAGCACGCTCGTGAACCCTTTCGGTGGAGTCGTTGGCGCAGGAGTATCGGAATCATGGAAATAAACAGAATTTGCCCATGTCCCGCTTACGCGTACGAAGGCCGGGCCGAGGGCTGCTGCGAGCTTTCGCAGGCGTGGATCTGCCAGATTGATCGGTGGCCGCGGCTCAAGTATCGAACTTTCGCCAATTTGTTGCGGCCCATCGCCCCGTGTGGATAGACCTGACTTCGATGGCCCACTCGTAGGGCCCGCGCTTGGCGTTGCCAGGCTTTTTTTGGCGTACGGCTTCCAGAAATTGCCCCCGACAACCTCGGCCATCTCGACGTTGTAGGATTGGTAACGAACGTCAACCGTGCCTATGGCAGGCATGGCGGCAGGGGCGAGCGAGATGGGCTGGGCAGCCGATATGCTTGTACTGCACACTGTGCAGATGGCTGCAAACGCCATCCATGTTTTATCCAGGGACGTCATGTCGCATCAATGATTGAATGGTTTCGCATCGTAATGATCAATAATAAAGTTAGCACCGATTACCCTTATTTATTTCGAAAGGAATCTCATCCATGCAAATGAAGCAAATCAAGCAAAAAGTCTCGCCTGCCCTGTGGTTCGATAACAATGGGGAAGAGGCCGTCAATTTCTATGTATCGGTCTTCAAAAACTCCAGGATCAATCAGATCATCCGTTACGGCGAGGCCGGTCCTGGCCCGGTGGGAACCGTGATGGCAATTACATTTGATCTCGACGGGGAGGAATTCACGGCGATCAACGGCGGGCCGCATTTTACGTTCTCGCCCGCCATATCCTTCGTCGTGAAATGCATAAATCAGGATGAAGTGGATTACTACTGGGAAAAGCTTTCCGCCGGAGGACGGCAGGATCAGTGCGGTTGGCTTGCCGACAAGTTCGGTGTCTCCTGGCAAATCGTGCCGGTGACTCTGCTCGAGCTGCTGGACGATCCTGACCCCGCCAAGTCGAAGCGGGTAATGGAAGCCGTGCTTCAGATGCACAAGATCGACATTGAACTGATTCGGCAAGCATACGCGCAGACGCCATAGCCCAAGTGATGCTTGGGGTCGGCATTGCGTTGGGTAATGGCCCGAGCGGTAATACGTATACTATTAAACAAATGATCCGGTCAGATACGATAGAAATTACACCCGAGATTCATGCGTTGATCGCCCGTGTGGATGAATTCAGAAGGGCGTGGCGGGCGATGGGCGAGCTTGCGCCCGAAAAACGCTTGCCTCTGCGCGAGAGTGCGATGGTCGAAGCCATTGGCGCTTCAATGCGTATCGAAGGCAGTCCGATTACCGATGCGCAAGCCGAGCATGTACTTCAGGCCCTCTCAACAGACCTCAGCGGATCGTTCTCTACATCCTGGGAGCAAGAAGCTGCGGGTTATGCCCGATTGATCGAGACGATATTCTCTTCCTGGCGCAACATCCCCTTTTCAGAGAGCAGCATCAAGGAAATGCATGGAGAACTGCTTGGGCAAAGCGAAAAAGATGCCTGGCATCGCGGCCACTATAAGGCAATTTCTTCTGGCAGCGAAGATTCCGTCAGCGATGAGGTAAAGGCAGGTTTGGGCGCCCGGGACGTTATTCCTCTGGAAACGCCACGGCTCATGTCCGAACTGATGGGTTGGTTAAAGGAGGAACAGAGCGCGAAGCGTCTGCACTCGCTATTGATTATCGCCCTGTGGGTGGTAGTGTTTCTTAAAATTCATCCATTCCAGGAGGGTAACGCGCCACTGTCCCGAATGCTGACAACTTTGCTGCTCCTTCAGTCGGGTTATTCATATGTTCAGTACAGTTCTTTGGAGAGCATTATCGAGCAGAACAAAGAGGCCTACGATCTCGCGCTCAGGCAAACACAGGAAACCATCGGAACGGATTCGCCGAACTGGCAGCCGTGGCTGGTGTTCTTCCTGCGGTCTTTGGCACAGCAGGTGACCCGGCTGGAACAGAAAATAGAGCGCAAGACCGAGCCAAGGGATTAAGGACATTGCCCGTTATCCATGCAAACGGTGCGTTTGCCAAGGTGCTTGCAATTTGGACTTATTTTATCCAGAACCTCGTGGACGAAAGGTCCAGGATTAGCCCAGGCTGAGCCTCGCGGCCCTGCAACATTGAGGATGTGGATGGGGTGCTTTTTGATAAAGCCGCGCAGTGAGGCGTCCCATTCATCACCGGGATAAATATGCAGGCATGGCCGGTCCATTTTGTTCGCATACTGCTTCGTTGCGAGCGAACCCCCGCTCAGCTCCGGCGATGATGAAATAATCAGAGTGGCGTCGCTGTCGCGAACGTTCCACCTTGTGCGTTCGGAATAGCCGCGTCCCGGCGTCTCCTGCAACGAGTAATGCTCGGGAATAATTCCATCTTCTGCCCGGTGCCCTGCCGGACACCAGCCACCATGCCCTATGTCATTTGCTATTGCCCAATCGAGGGCAGCTCGATCGACACCCGTTTGTCCGCCGGAGATTATCTTCTCAATCATCGGGCTTCGGGTGCGGTATGCTTTTCAAACGCCCCGTTTAAACATCCCTGTTGCGGGGTTGCGGACTATGCTCGAAGGAAGGCAGATCGGTGCGATCAGCCGTTATATGGCATTTGGCGTTCTGGTTGGCTATATCGTAGCTGTTGCGGTGGTGAAACGCCCTCAGGTTCTCGATGGAGTCCGGTCTGCCAGCCGAGACATTGAGGATCACCCAGCCAAACTCGGAATCCGTATCTCCGTAATGCTGGCGCGCGATCCATGCGCCGCATTCATCTTCCCGCCATTGAGTCATGGGAACAATGGAGTTGACGCGTGCCTTTTCCCACACTTGCTGAACCAGTTCTTCGTTGTATTCCATTCCTCCTCCTCGAATTTGTCGCCGGCGTCTGCCATTTGCCGGCCTTTGCGATGCTTGCGAGATACATATCCCTGCTGGAGCGAAGACTTTCGGCGCCATCGACACCCACACTTTTTACTATATTAGTTGTTCAGGAGAACTGCTCGTTTTCTGTTTTCTTGGGCAACTTTCTTGCGCAATTTTTGCAGAATCTTGTGAAAGCACAGCTACCGCCGCTGCTAACGTTGCTGAAATAAGTGCTAAAAGGAAAGTGTGTGTCCGCACCCTCAGAAAATAGGACCATCTCCGTCTCGGCTCTCGAACTGGAAAGGCACGTGCGCACGTTGGCGGAGGAGATCGGACCGCGCCATATTGTGCGACCGCATGCCCTTGCGGCCGCACGGGACTATATCTGCAATCAGTGGCAGGCTGGAGGGTATGTCGTGGAGATGCAGGAATATAAGGCGCGCAATATACCTTGCATGAACGTGATCATCACCTTGCCCGGCATCTCTTCTCCCGAACAGATTCTGCTGGCTGGCGCTCACTATGATACGGTCCCTCGCGCTCCCGGCGCCGATGACAATGCCAGCGGCGTCGCTGCCCTGCTGGAACTCGGCCGCTGCCTCGCAGGTTATCAGCCGGGCCGGACGATTCGGCTGGTGGCTTTCGTGAATGAGGAGCCTCCTTTTTTCTACTGGTCCCAGATGGGCAGTGCAGTGTACGCACGAGCGGCCAGGCAGCGCGGAGAGGATATTCGTGCAATGTTCTCGCTCGAAATGCTGGGCTGTTACAGCGAGGAACCGCGCAGCCAGAGATATCCGCCCTTTTTGGGCCGTGGAAGGCCGGACTGTGGAAATTTTATTGCCTTCGTGGCTAACCTGCATTCACGCCCTTTGCTCAAGCAGGCACTGGCTGCTTTTCGCACGGGTAGCGATTTCCCTGTAGAAAGCACGGCAGCCTTCGGCTGGCTTCCAGGCATAAACTGGAGCGATCACCTGAACTTCTGGCGCTCCGGCTACCCGGCACTCATGATCACCGATACCGCCTTCTTCCGTTACCGTTACTACCACTCACCTCAGGACACGCC
>DASSHJ010000136.1:0-9889 GCA_035692965.1 Nitrosospira sp.
TGATGAGTTCGACAGGCAATTGCTATCACGTCCTTCAAGTTCCTTCTGCACCGTTGAGCCAAAGAGCACATCCTCACGCGCGGTCACCCCGGGCTGATAATTTGCCGCCCAACCTCCGCCGTTGCCATCCTGCCATCGATCTCAGCCTCCTGGATTGTGCAGCGATCAATGGGCGAGGCGGATATCGCTCTCATTCTCCAGATATCCTGGCAGGTTATCCCCAAGATATCTCATGAACGTCAACCGCACCCCTTGTTCGCCACTTGCTACCGAGCCATTCATCCTTGACAGCCCGGAATGGGTGACATAGGTTGATTAGAGCAACTGAATCTTATAACACGGCAATACCGGCAGGTCCCTCTAGGAATGCTTTGCTTGCCCTTTATCGACCCGGCCGATCCTCGTTGAGTTTTACTTCGCCGGTTTCGAACCGATCCCTGGCGGGACGATGTTTCTGATTGCATTATTCCCCAAAAATTTTCACAGGAGAATGTCATGAAACCTGGAAAAAGTGGCACTAGCACCAGCGGCACAAGCACCGCTGACACAAGTACATCAAGGCGCCAGTTCGTGGGTGAAATGACCGCGGGTCTCGCGGTAGTGCTTGCACCGCCCGCCCTTGCGCAACAAGCTGCTGTCGCGGTCGATTCGCGCAGCGCATCCGGGAACTTGGCGAAGCAGGATCCAACCACCCAGTATCCTCGTCCTCCCTTTCCCCCGCAGCGCCAGGAGTGGCCCGGTCTCGCGGGGAAAATGAATCCTCGGCCTGATCACGGCGAAACGAGCTATCGGGGCTCGGGCAAACTGACAGGCCGAAAAGCACTGGTCACCGGAGGTGATTCAGGTATAGGCCGCGCCGCCGCGATTGCCTTCGCCCGGGAAGGAGCGGATGTTGCAATCAATTATCTCCCTATCGAGGAGCCGGACGCCAGAGAGGTTATTGATCTGATCCGGGCGGAGGGACGCAAGGCCGTTGCCCTTCCCGGGGACATTCGTGATGAGAGCTTCTGCGGCAAGCTGGTCTCCGAGGCTGTTCGGGACCTGAAGGGGCTCGATATTCTCGTCAATAACGCCGCGAGGCAGACCGCCCAGCCTTCAATCATGGATATTTCGACGGATCAGTTCGACTCCACGTTCAAGACCAACGTCTACGCGATGTTCTGGATCACGAAAGCTGCCATGGCTCACCTTCAGGCCGGTGCAACGATCATTAACACTGCCTCGGTCCAGGCTTACGACCCGTCCGCAAACCTGCTGGATTATGCGCAGACGAAGGCGAGCATTGTTGCTTTTACAAAATCACTCGCCAAGCAGGTTGCCAAGCAGGGCATTCGCGTGAACGCCGTTGCTCCGGGCCCGTTCTGGACTCCCCTGCAGCCGAGCGGTGGCCAACCGCCGGAAGAAATACCGGGGTTTGGCGGAGGCACTCCACTTGGGCGCCCTGGTCAGCCGGCCGAACTTGGTCCGCTGTATGTGCTGCTTGCTTCTCAGGATTCAAGCTACGCGACCGGACAAGTGCTTGGCGAATCGGGCGGGAGCGGACAGCCCTAGGTTGCTCGATGACTCCTGAGCGGGAGCAGCCTGAACAGCGGGAGCAAGAGGAGACTCGCCGTTTGTCAATTCGTGTCGAATGCTGTGGAGGCTATCAAGGAGTCCAGGAGCCCGTCGCTTTCTGGCTTGGTAATCGGCGGCTCAAAGTTCAGGCCTTGGTAGACCGCTGGTTCGCACCCGGGCAATACTGGTTCAAAGTGGACGCAGATGACGGCAACATCTATGTGCTCAAATATGACGAGAACGTGGGCAATTGGGAAATCGCGGCATATCGTTCCGGTGCGCTTCGTTAGGGCGGCGGCGTCAAAAGGAGGTCGCTGCTGACACTTTCCCAGCAACGTTCGCGGTTTTCATTCCTCCAAGATCTCCTTATTTCGCCGTCCCCTCGCTTTTCTCATCCAATCGGTTGCCGGTAGTGCCTGTAAAATCGGCCTGATGCATGCCATTCCCTACTGGCGCCTGTCGGGCTTTTATTTCTTTCATTTCGCTCTGATGGGCGCGTTCGTGCCTTATTGGAGCCTCTATCTCCAGTCGATTTCCTTTACGGCTTTTCAGATAGGCGTTCTGACCTCGCTGTTGCAAGGGATGCGCGTTTTTGCTCCCGCCGCATGGGGATGGCTGTCCGATCACTCAGGCAAGCGGGTGGCGATCGTGCAGGCTGCGGCAGCAGGAGGCTTGTTGAGCTATTGCGCAGTGTTTTTCGGCACTTCGTTCGGCTGGCTGTTCGTAAGCATGGCTCTGATGAGTTTTTTCTGGAGCGCGTCTCTCCCTCTCATGGAAGCGACAACCCTTTCGTATCTTCGCGAGGGTATCGCAAGATATGGCCGCATCCGGGTGTGGGGTTCGGTTGGGTTTATCTGTTCGGTCGCTGGAATGGGCTACATGCTGGATGCTCTCGGTACTGCGTCATTGTTGTGGGCGGTGCTGGGTTTCAACGTCGGCATCGTCATCTTCACAAGCAAGATACCGGAAGCGGGAAGGAGCGTGCATCCCGCCGCCGGCCTTTCTGTCAGTGAAATTTTCAAGCGCCCGGAAGTCGCCGCTTTTTTTGTTGCCTGCATGCTGATGGCGCTGGCCCACGGGCCCTATTACACTTTTTATTCCATTTATCTCGTTGAGCATGGTTATAGCAAGAGCGCGGTCGGCTGGCTCTGGGCGCTAGGAGTCATATCCGAGGTGGGTGTATTTTTCCTGATGCCGCAGCTTGTGCAGCGATTCCGGCTCAAACAGATCATGGTGTTCAGTTTTACCTGTGGGGTTGCCCGTTTTCTGATGATAGGCTGGGGCGTTGACTCACCGTCCATCGTGCTGGCAGCACAGGTTCTTCATGCGGCCACTTACGGTTCGCATCACGCCACGGCCATGCTGCTGGTCCATCATTTCTTTCCTGGGCGCCACCAGGCGAAAGGGCAGGCGCTTTATATCAGTCTCACGTTCGGGCTTGGAGGTGCGCTGGGCGGCTTGCTGAGCGGTTATACATGGGAAACGCTGGGGGCTGGGCTCACATTCACCGTGAGCGCCGCCGCAGCCCTGACAGGATTACTGCTGATTGGCTGGAAGATGCAGGTCGATCACCCGAGTGATGAATATGGTGATAGGTAGCTGATCCTTTTCGTTTGTTTCCTGCTGCACTGTTATGGGATAATTGCCGATTGACTTCATTCAAAGACATGCAAACCCTATACGACAAACTTTGGCAAAGCCATATCGTCTACGAGGAGCCTGGATCGGGCTCCATGGATGAGCAGCCCAAGCACGATCGCATGGTATTGCTTTATATCGATCGCCACCTGGTGCACGAAGTGACCAGTCCTCAGGCATTCGAAGGGTTGAAGCTGGCGGGGCGCAAACCGTGGCGGCGGGAATCGGTTCTGGCTGTGGCAGATCATAATGTTCCCACCACGGGCCGCAGCCAGGGCATCAGTGATCCTGTATCACGCATCCAGGTGGAGACGCTTGATCAGAATTGCGAGGAACTGAACATTACCGAATTTCGGATGAATGACGTCCGCCAGGGCATTGTTCATGTCATTGGTCCAGAGCAGGGGGCCACGCTGCCAGGTATGACAGTCGTGTGCGGCGATTCGCATACCAGCACGCATGGGGCCTTCGGCTGTCTTGCTTTTGGCATTGGCACATCGGAGGTTGAGCACGTGCTGGCGACGCAATGCCTTTCGACAAAAAAAGCAAAGTCGATGCAGGTTCTGGTCGAAGGCGACCTGGGCCATGGCGTCACCGCCAAGGACGTTGCGCTTGCGATTATCGGAGAAATCGGCACGGCAGGCGGTAACGGTTATGCCATTGAATTTGCAGGCGGCGCCATACGCGCGCTTTCAATGGAAGGCAGGATGACGCTTTGCAATATGGCGATCGAGGCGGGCGCCCGCGCGGGTATGGTAGCAGTGGATGATACGACTATCGAATACATCAAGGGCCGGCCGTTCGCACCCAAAGGGGATTTATGGGAAAAGGCGGTTGCCTACTGGCGCACGCTGAAAAGCGACGAGGGCGCGCGTTTTGACAAGATCGTGCGGCTGGATGCGACGCAGGTGAAGCCACAGGTTACGTGGGGAACATCGCCGGAGATGGTGGTTGCCATCGACGGGAAGGTGCCTGATCCTGCCCAGATCGAGAACGTCGTGAAGCGGCACGACGTGGAGCGTGCCCTGAAGTACATGGGACTGGCGCCCAACACGCCGATCAGCGAAATCCTGCTGGACAAGATATTCATCGGCTCCTGCACCAATTCCCGTATTGAAGATCTGAGGGCCGCGGCAAACATCGTGAAGGGCAGGCGTATCGCGTCCAACATCAAGCTCGCCATGGTTGTGCCCGGTTCAGGCTTGGTCAAGCAACAGGCGGAACGGGAAGGGCTTGACGCGATTTTTCGCAACGCGGGATTCGAGTGGCGCGAACCGGGTTGCTCCATGTGCCTGGCAATGAACGACGACCGGCTCGAACCCGGCGAGCGCTGCGCGTCGACCTCCAACCGTAACTTTGAAGGCAGGCAGGGCCAGGGAGGACGAACCCACCTGGTAAGTCCGGCGATGGCGGCCGCGGCCGCAGTGGCAGGCCGTTTTGTTGATGCTAGTAAAATATACTAAACTGGAAATGGTTTTCCATGTTGCGTAACTAATGATAATTAAAGGAGATTGGCATGAAAACATTTTCCGCATTGATTGCCTTGATTGCTGTTTTCCAGTTATCCGCTTGTAATACGATAGGCGGGATGGGGAGGGATATGCAGAAGGGGGGAGAAGCGGTCGAGAGATCGTCCAAATAGCCGGTGGAGAAGTTTCATCCATGTGAAGGGTTGGTGGCACCGCTCGATCGAGCAAACATCGATACCGATGCCATCATCCCCAAGCAATTCCTGAAATCGATAAAACGATCGGGTTTCGGCCGGAACCTGTTTGATGAGTGGCGCTACCTGGATCACGGCGAGCCGGGGATGGATTCTTCGCAGCGCAAGCCCAATCCCGATTTCGTACTCAACCTGCCACGTTATCGCGGGGCGCAGATACTGCTTGCACGGGCGAATTTCGGCTGCGGTTCAAGCCGCGAACACGCTCCCTGGGCTATCCAGGATTACGGCTTCAAGGCCATTATCGCCCCCAGCTTTGCTGATATTTTCTTCAACAATTGCTTCAAGATCGGCCTGCTTCCGATTGTGCTCGATGTGGACAGTGTCGATCAACTGTTCCACGAGGTGGAAGCAGCCGAAGGCTACCGGTTAAAGGTTGATCTGCCGGATCAAGCGGTGACCACACCTGGCGGTCAACGTTTCTTTTTCGACATCGATCCTTTCCGCAAACATAGCCTTCTCAATGGGCTGGATGAGATCGGCCTGACCTTGCAGCACGCGGACGAGATCAGGGCATTCGAAGAAAAGCATCGCGCTGCGCAGCCATGGTTGTTTGCGTAGAAATTACCTGTAGCGCGGGAAAAGCATCGTGAAAATCGCCATCCTCGCGGGCGACGGCATTGGTCCGGAAATCGTCGCGCAAGCGGTGCGTGTTCTGGAAGCGTTACGTAAAGACGGGCTAAAAATTGAACTCGAACCAGCCCTGCTGGGCGGTTGCGCAGTAGACGCCGAGGGTGAACCATTCCCCGAGTCCACAAGAAAGCTTGTTGCCGAGGCAGATGCAGTGCTCCTGGGTGCGGTGGGCGGCCCGAAGTATGACAGCCTGCCGCGCGCCTTGCGGCCGGAAAAGGGGCTGCTGGGCATACGCAAGTTTTTGAACCTGTTTGCCAATCTGCGCCCCGCGATACTTTATCCTGAGCTTGCAAACGCATCCACGCTCAAGGCTGAGGTTGTGGCTGGGCTCGACGTCCTTATTGTGCGCGAGTTGACCGGAGACATCTATTTCGGCGAGCCCAGGGGTATCGAGCACCGCGGAGGCCAGCGCGTGGGTTTCAATACGATGGTTTACAGCGAAACGGAGATCGGGCGAATTGCCAGGGTAGCCTTCCAGGCGGCTCGCAAGCGCAGCCGGCGGTTGTGCTCAGTGGACAAGATGAATGTGCTCGAGTGTACGCAACTGTGGCGGGATGTGGTGACCGAAACAGCAGAAGAATATCCCGACGTCGAGCTGTCGCACATGCTGGTCGACAACGCGGCAATGCAGCTGATACGCGACCCGCGGCAATTCGACGTAATGGTGACCGGCAACATGTTCGGGGATATCCTGTCTGATGAAGCGTCGATGCTGACAGGTTCGATCGGAATGCTACCCTCCGCGTCGCTAGATCAACACAATAAGGGGCTGTATGAGCCCATACACGGCTCTGCTCCCGATATCGCGGGGAAAAATGTGGCAAACCCGCTGGCAACGATACTGTCGGCCGCCATGATGCTGCGCTATACCTTTGATCTTGAACCCGCCGCGGCACGTATTGAAGGCGCGGTGAAGAGGGTTCTGGCGCAAGGCTATCGCACGGCCGATATTTATGAAGAAGGAATGAAAATGGTCGGAACGGCGGAGATGGGCGACGCTGTCCTGGCAAATATTTCGGACTAGCAGAGGCGATCAATGAAGCGAGTAGGGTTTATCGGCTGGCGTGGTATGGTGGGTTCGGTGCTCATGCAGAGGATGAAGGAGGAAAGCGATTTCGCTCTGGTTGAGCCAGCTTTTTTCACGACTTCGCAAAAGGGCGGCAAAGGTCCGGATATTGGGGTGGAGGCGCCGCCGCTCAAGGATGCCCACGACATCGAAGAGCTCAAGGCTATGGATATCCTCATTTCCTGTCAGGGTGGGGACTATACCAGCGCGATTTTCGGAAAGCTCCGCGAGTCGGGTTGGCAAGGATACTGGATCGATGCGGCTTCAACACTACGGATGGGCGACGACGCCGTCATCATCCTCGATCCAGTCAATATGCCAGTGATCAAGCAGGCCCTGCATGACGACGTGAAGAATTTCATCGGCGGAAATTGCACGGTGAGCCTCATGCTGATGGCAGTGGGCGGCTTGTTTGAAGCGGATATGGTCGAATGGATGAGCGCAATGACGTATCAGGCGGCTTCCGGCGCCGGCGCGCAAAATATGCGGGAGCTGCTTCTTCAGATGGGGGAAGCCCACCGCGTGGCGAAGGACTTGCTGGACGATCCGGCGTCCGGCATTCTTGACATCGACCGGCAGGTGGCCGGCACGCTGCGGGACGGCAATTTTCCAACCGACAATTTCGGTGTGCCGCTGGCCGGAAGCCTTATTCCCTGGATAGACAGAGATCTTGGGAACGGGCAAACCCGGGAAGAATGGAAAGGCCAGTCCGAAACCAACAAGATCCTGGGGCGGTCCGACCGGATGGTGCCGGTAGACGGCATCTGCGTCCGTGTGGGCGCAATGCGTTGCCACAGCCAGGCGCTTACCATCAAGCTTAAGCAGGATGTGCCGCTGGATGAGATCAAGGACATTCTTTCCGCTTCAAACAACTGGGTGCGGGTGATTCCCAACGAGCGCGAAAGCACGCTCAAGGAACTGACTCCTGCTGCAGTGACAGGAAACCTTGCAATTCCCGTGGGCCGGTTGCGCAAGTTGGCCATGGGAGAGGAATATCTTTCCGCGTTCACGGTAGGAGACCAGTTATTATGGGGTGCGGCCGAACCACTGCGAAGAATGCTGCGAATCCTGGTGGAGGCTTGACGGCGGCAATCTGTACCGTTCGATCAAATAGAATTATGCGTGAATTTGAATGCGCATTCTCGGGAGCGATTGGCAGGCCCGATTCACCGTGCATTGCAGATCGGCATGCGATTCCTTCCTGAAAAGCGATCATGTTGAAGCGCCGTAGCGTTTATTTAGTCGCCTTTGCGCTTGCGTCGCCGTGGATGATCGATGCAGCCGGTGCGGCGGGACTGGGCAGGCTGACTGTCGCATCCATCCAGGGACAACCATTCAAGGCCGAAATCGACCTCGTTGCCGTAAAAAAGGAGGAGAAATCTCTTTTGACGGCAAGGCTTGCATCGCAAGAAGGTTTCCGCCAGGCAAGCGTTGACTACCTGCCCGTCCTTTCCACATTTCAGGCAACCATCGAAACGCGCGCCAATGGAGCCCCCTATGTGAGGATCGTTTCACCTCAGTCTGTAAGCGAACCGTTGCTGAATATTCTCGTCGAACTGAATTGGCCGTCGGGGCGATTATTGAGGGAATATACCGTTGTCCTCCCTCATTCGGAACATGATGGAAATCCGATCGTAAAGCAGGCGCGCGGTCCGAGCCCTGTCGTTTCAACTAAAGTCGAATCGGCTGCCAATAAAAACCGTGCGGGTTTGAGGCACGATACGAACCGGCCACGAGTAGCTGAACCGGTGGCTACGGTTGCAAATTCCGCGTCTTATGGTCCCGTCAGGGAGGGAGATACCCTCGTAGGAATCGTTAAAAATATGACCGGGGCCCGCGGAGCAAGCATGAATCAAACGCTGATTGCCTTGCATCGAGCCAATCCGGACGCATTTATCGGCGATAACATACACGAGTTGAAGGCAGGCGCCACGCTCCGCATACCCGATGGGAACGAGATCAGTGCGATAGCTCCCGTCGAGGCCGACAGGATCGTGCAACTGCAGACGGCCGAATGGCGTCAACGCAGGCTACCACTTATTGCAAGGGCTCCAGAAGAATTGAAGCAGACCGTAACCGGAACAATCGAGCGCACTGCCGAACTAAACCTCGTTTCAGCGAAAGAACCCGCCACAGAAGTTTTAAGACTCTCGAAAGGTGTGGAGCCTCGGGGCCAGGAGCAGGTATCGGCAAACCATGCTGCAACTCCTGGAGAGAAACAGCATGCGAATGCCCAGGATCAGTCCCAGGCAATGGAAGAGGATGCGACAGCGAGGGAACGGGCGCTGCGCGAGGCCAATGAGCGCGTCGCGCTGCTTGAAAAAAATATCAAGGAATTGCAACGGCTGCTGGAGTTGAAGAATGTTCCTCTTGCGGAGATGCAGAGGAAAGCGGAGCGGATGCAACCCGACCCAGAGACACTATCCCCTGATGCCTTACACCCTCAGGCAGCGCCAGAGAGCGTGGCAGACGGAGGAGCGGTAGCAGTGGCTCGGCAATCATCGGAAAACGCGGAAGCAACTGGAACTAAGCGAACCGATTCGACGCGAACCACTACCTCCGAGGCCACCATATCCGACCGGATAGAGCTTGCCAAACCTGCCAGGTCAGCAAAATTGAATCATGAGATCGACCTCTCGAATACGGAAACGGGCAGACGGGGGAAAGTCTCATTCCTCGATGGTGTGATGGCGAATTTTGAATACCTGGGGGGTGCGCTTGTACTTTTATTGACGGGTATAGTGGGAGTATCCATGGTGCGCGGCTCGAAGTCGTCATCTGTTTTCGAGTCCGATTATGACGATGGAACTGACTCGTCCACCCTTCCGCAGAAGAAGGGCGAGTCTGGCATTGTCATGCGTTCCGAAGCAGACCCGGCGGGACCCAGCGATGTGATCCATCCACAGGCTTCCCCGCAGTCTCACCGGACCGGCATGAGCCTGACAATACCGGAGCTGTGCCTGGAACCGGCAGCGACACCAACCCCGATGAAATGTGAATCTGAAGGGGGTGCCAGCGTGAGCCTGGTAGTGGCAGAGGCGCGGGTCGAGGCGACGACAAAACCACTTCCCGTGGAATATGAAACCGAGCGGGATACTAACTGGCCCGAAATATTAACTAAACTGGATCTCGCGCGAGCCTACCAGGAAATGGACGACAAGGAGTCCGCACGCCAGATTCTCGAGGAGATCCTTCGCGAAGGTGACAAGCGACAGCGCGAGCATGTGATTGCAATACTGAACAGGTTGTAGGGCGTGGTTTTGGTTGACTCTTCC
>DASSHJ010000137.1:0-6999 GCA_035692965.1 Nitrosospira sp.
CGTGGTTGATTAAAAGGAATCTTGCTGGGGGAATTAGCAGGATGTAAAAGCTTTAAAACCCGCCGGCTGGCGGGTTTTTTATTTGTGCACTCAGCATGGGCGCACTCCTGGGGTGAGTTATTAGAGAGACAAAAAGATCAAACCGAGCAGCATGTGGAGGTTCTAATCATGCCCCCCGCGAGACCAAGGCGTGAGCAAACGCAAGCGGAAGAAATTGCGAACAGCATTAGCCATGGGCTCGGTCTCGTCGCGGCACTCGTGGGAACTCCCTTTCTCATCACGCACGCAGTACGGCATGGAAACATTGGATTTGTTGTTGGTGTGAGTCTTTTCTCCACGACGACCATATTTCTTTACCTTGCTTCTACCATCTACCACGCATTGCCCCCAGGCAAAGCCAAGCGCGTATTTCGGGTCCTTGAGCATTGTGCGATCTTTCTTCTTATCGCTGGTACATATACACCCTTCACGCTAGGCGTACTTCATGGCGTATGGGGCTGGGTTCTTCTTTCAGCTATATGGGGTCTCGCTACAGCCGGCGTCGTCCTGAAGGTGTTCTATGGGGCGTCCTTGCCCATTCTATCCACCGCTCTCTATTTGTTCATGGGGTGGATGGTTGTGATTGCCGCAGATCTGTTGGTTACCAAAATGCCAACACCCGGCTTGCTCTGGTTGGTTGCGGGAGGGCTGTCTTATACGGTCGGAGTAATTTTTTTTGCTATCGATTCCCGCTTGCAATACGCTCATCTAATTTGGCACCTCTTTGTTTTGGCGGGCACCACATGCCATTACTTCGCCGTGCTCTGGTATGCCGCCTAACCTTATCCTTTGCCACGTACACAGCGATCGAACGCGTCAATCAATGTCTTGCTGACAAAAAAGTTGTGGCGGTTATTGTGAAATAATAGTGTGCGCTTCCTCAGATAGCGTGTATCCTACCAAGGTCTTTTGGATTCAAGCCGTAAAACGATACCTTTGGTTGACCATTTCCCTTGATTTCAACGACCGCCTGCAAATGGTTACAGGTGAAATCTTATTAAGGAAATAACATGGCAACAGGTATTGTAAAATGGTTTAACGATAGCAAAGGCTTTGGCTTTATTACGCCAGATGATGGGGGAAATGATTTGTTTGCCCACTTCTCTGCGATCAAGGGTGATGGCTTCAAATCGTTGCACGAGAGCCAGCGCGTCACCTTCGATGTGACTACTGGTCCGAAGGGCCAACAGGCATCGAATATCAGTCCCAACTAAAATCAGTAAAAGCAACCAAAATTCCTCATCGGAATTTTGGTTCGAGATCTGACACAGTCCCCAGCGGGGGGAGGTTGCGTGTTGATTTCTCAACCCCCGAACTCCGTTCCATTTACAGTTATTCTATTGCCGCACTCCGCCCGGAGTAAATTGTGCCTTGGTTACGCCATAGGCCATGTCACCCGCTTTCTTTTGCCCCCACCTACAAAGATTTCCTGCATGATTCCCTGCGTCTACACTCGCGGAGGCCAAAAATTAATCGATTAAATATGCCCGTGAATGAAGCAGCGCGGCTGCTCGTATTGAAACAATACGAGGTATTGTTACCCAATCCCGACCGAACTCTAGATCGAATCACCGCGATGGCAGCACGCCTGTTTGACGTCCCGGTCGCAGTAATCGGCATTGTCGATGCCGGTCATATCCGGCTTGTATCCAGATGGGGCCTTGAAGCCAACGAAATCGGGTTTGCCCCGGGTTACCCGACAATTACCATGCTACGTGATGCTCCTTATATTGTTGCTAATACAAAGGATAATACCAGCCCGCTTACAGAAACGCTTGCAACCGAGGTAGCGGGTATGGGGTTTTATGCAGGAGCTCCGTTGATTACTGCTCAAGGTTTTAATCTGGGAGCGTTATGGGTTATCGATCGAAGGCCTAGGATATTGAATGAGAAAGAAATTGCGAGCTTGCAGGATTTGGCGTATTTCGTGATGGAACGATTGGAATCAAGTTTAAATTTGAGCCGAGTAGTGGTACAGACAATCCGAAACAAAGATGCCGCGAGAAAAACCAGTTTGGAGCAATCGGAAGTCATTTCCAGTATGGGCCATGAACTGCGAACGCCGCTAAACACCATGCTCGGATTTGCTCAACTCATGGACATGGGTAATCCACCCCCAACAGCATCCCAAAAGATAAATATTGAATATATTCTTGAATCGGGCTGGTACCTGCTGAGCCTGATTAATCAGATCCTTCAATCCGCAGCAATCGAATCGGGGAAGTTATCGCTGTCGCAAACGCCATTATCGTTGTTCGAAGTATTGGAAGAGTGCCAAACGATGATTAAATTCCAAGCACAGAAAAAGCATATCACATTGAATTTTCCTCGACATGAACATGATCATCCCGTGCGTGTACTGGCCGATGAGACCAAATTGAAGCAGGTCCTGATCAATCTTCTCACCAATGCGATCAAATATAACCAGGAGATGGGCAACGTAACCGTTGAGTATTCTCAAAATGACGTAGGGACCACTCGGATCAGTATTCATGACACCGGCTTTGGATTGACGCAAGACCAGCTCGACAAGTTGTTTCAGCCGTTCAATCGACTTGGGCGTGAGACCGGCGCCGAGGAAGGAACTGGCATCGGGCTGGTCGTTACCAAAAAACTGGTTGAATTTATGGGAGGAGAAATCGGCGTGAAAAGCGTTATCGGCGTCGGAAGCACATTCTGGGTTGACCTGCCATCAGCCGACCCCAGCAAATCGAAAATCGATGAATAGTGGGGCAATAAACAGACTATGGGAGCATGTTTGGCAACCGAATGACTTTCTTGGGAAATCATCACGGTTGGAATAAGCAAACAACTTTTCGTGGCGTTGATAATCCTCACTGCGTGCCTGCAATCGGGATGAAGATCGAAGTTATCCAGGCCGGTTTCGGAGAATCAGGAACTCGCTTGAAACGAGTTCCTGATTCTGCCAGGGGGCAGCTGGATAGCTGAACCATCGGGAAAAATATTGCTTTTACGAGCCCAGGCAAGAATTGAAGGCGGGCGGCAGGTTCCTCATCCAAGCAAGTGCGCTTCGTCTCTTTGTCTGAGAAAGGATGATAATCCTGCTGCCTTTATGATTTGCTTTTGCGGCTGAAACGCAGCCCTGTCAATGCGATCCCTAGAAGAGCAAGAGTTGAAGGTTCCGGCACCTCGCCTATCAGGGCGCTTTGAACGGGTATCTCAGCCGGTAGCTCATCAACCCTCCCCGATAGATTAAGGGTAAGGTTATAGTTGAAGCGGGTTGAGGCTGCGCCAACATCCGCATCCGACATTCTCAGCAAGTAGCTCGTGTGGAAAATGCCGGTGGTGGATGTATCGAGTGTAGCCAGCCAATTAATGCCTGAGCCTTGGGCCAATCCACTAAAGAGACTCAGGTTGGTTCCCAGAGCACTGACATCGCCGCTCGCGGTCAGACCATCGAGATCGAGACCTACACGGTTGGCATCGGCCAGATTGAAGAGATCGAAGCCAAGAGTTGCAGCATCGCCGATGTGAAACGTGCCGAGATCCAGGTCCAGGGTTAGCATCGAGGAAGAAGCATTGAAAGACGGCGCGGCATGCAGAAGGTAATCATAGCTCGCGCTGACCTGCCCGGACCAGGTGACCGCATACTCCGTCGATTCCGTGCCGGTAAATACCATACTTGCCTGGGTTGCAGTCAGGGTCGGGGCGCTGCGGTCGACGGTGACCAAGCCAGCACCGGCATAACTGTCAAGATTGGCGGATGAGACAATCGCATTCAGGTTGGTGGGCGTCGCTACGCTGGTGGTAGCAGCGCCGGTGCAGGCATTCAGACGGGTCCCGGCGCACGTGTCGCTATTGCTGATCGCTGATGAAAACGTGCTGGTGACGCCCGGCGCCGAAATATTGGCTGTGCTGCTGCCAGTCCCTGTCGAGGTAACCCCCGCGTTACTTCCGATAAAGCCGCCGGTCGTGGATTTTACCCATGTGCTTTGGCTCCGTGTTGACGTAAGGTTCAGCGTCGCGCCTGTCAATACGCCCTGATTCGGGTTGAACTTGCTGATAGTGCTCGTCCCGAGGCTCGCACCGTTCTTGCTGGTCGCACCCCCGCCTTCCACGTCGGTGACACTTGCCGAGTTGTTGAAGCTGGCGGTGGAGCTATTGATGACAAGCGCGCTGGCGGACAGGGGGGTTAATGCCAAAACACCTAACGCAAGAGAAAGATTCTGGTTAAGCTTTTTAAATGCAAACTTCATTTCATTCCCATAAATGATTGATATAGAGGACTCTGTTGCAGAGCTTCTCCCCAGTTAAAGCACTTATCGTGCCAACAAAAAATTTCTTCGTTATTCACCAGCTTGTAATATCCGGGGACAGAAACTCAAGCGAAATGTAAGGGCCTTCGACACGTTATGGCTTTATTACCCTGGATGCGGGGAAAGATAATGAAATGCGGTTGGGGTGGGATCGGGAGATCGGAGCGCACCTCGCGTTCGTTTTCCCATCCTCCGATTTGAAGAGATACCTTGCCTACTCCAACCCCGGCCTGACACAAGAATCGCCTTGATCAGTGGTCAGTCCTGGGCTACAACAAGATATGGATCTTTGGACTCGATGCGGAGTTGTGAATTGCTCAGATGTATTTGCAGACCGCTTCTCTCCTAACAGGACGGTAGCTTGCGCTTGCTGTTCCACCTGATCGCTTCCAATTATCGCGGACCACTATAACTAACCGAATTCGCTCCGCATCCCAATTGTTCAGCCGCGGTGATGCAGTCCTTGATTCCTTCACTCAGGACCAAGCTGCGGCAGCGGTTGATGGGGCAAGCGACCGCCCTCACGTCCGTGTCATTCATTCAGCCGTGAAGGGGCGAGCAAGGCTGGAAGTAAACCGCCTCTACCGGTGTGAGCCTGTCCGACGCAAGGTCGAGTCGGAGTTGCTATCCGACCCCCGGATCATCCGGGTGAGTGCAAACATCCTCACGGGCCGCGTATTGATTCTTTTCAACCCGGAGTGCACGATTGACGAGATCGCAGGCTTAATCGAGGCGATGATGCGCAGGTCGGTTCCCGCCTCTGGTCTGCAGCCGTCTGGTAAAAGTCGTTACCCGGTGTTTTCATCCACGGCAGGAGCTACCACTGATGAAGGACGCGTCCCTCAGAAACAGAAACGTCCAATGGCAGGCACTGCCAGGAAGCGCGGTATTGGAAGCGCTCGAGACTTCAAAAAGCTCTGGTCTTACCCAGGCTAAAGTGCGCTTTCAGCTTACAATTGAAAAACAAAAGCATGGGTAGACGGGACGTGGCGTCCTTCTATTGATCCATCTTCTTATCCACACCTTCAGGCCCATCAGTCCCATGGATTTGTCTTCCGGGGGAAACCGGATTCGGGGGCTCGCGACGGCTATGCTTATCGCGATGCTTGCCATTCTGGTTCTTTCCAATGTTTTTCTTTCATTTCATCCGTCAGTCGGTTATGTGCGCGCTTTTGCGGAAGCAGCGGTGGTGGGTGCGCTGGCTGACTGGTTTGCGATCACCGCTCTGTTTCGCCAGCCGCTTGGTCTGCCAATTCCTCACACTGCAATCGTTCCGCGGAACAAGGAGCGTATCGGCGAAGCATTGGGGCGCTTCGTCGAGCTTAATTTCGCTTCCCCAGAGGTCGTCTCATCCAAATTGGCCGGGGTGGATATGGCGGGCAAACTGGCAAAGTGGTTGTCAGACCCGCGGCGAACCGAGGTGTTTGCCGACCGTTTGGCCAAAGTAGTACCACAACTGCTGGACGCGGTCGATGACGGTAATGTACGGCGCTTCGTTTCGAGCAGCTTGGCAGACAGGGCGTACCAGGTAAACCTCGGCCCGTTGCTCGGCGAGGCGATCAGGATGCTCACCGCGGAGAAGAGACATCAGGTGTTATTGGATAAGCTGTTGCATGAAGCTGACGAATACATCACGGCAAATGAACAGCGCATCCGCGAGCGTGTGCGCGAGAATACAGCCTGGCTGTGGCAACGGCTTTACATGGACGATAAAGTGGCAGACAACGTGGTTGCAATACTGCGTGAGGCATTCGCGGAGATAGGACGTGATTCCGGGCACCCGCTCCGCGTGAGGCTTGACGAGGCTATTGCCAAGCTGACCTTGCAGTTGGCGGACTCGCCGGAGTATCGCGAGCAGATCGCCGCACATACACGAAGGCTGCTGGGGCATCCCTCGGTGCAGGAGTATATTTCAGAGATCTGGCGCAATATTCGCAAGAGTCTTCGGGAAGATACGGAAAGCGACAATTCGGTGCTCAAGTCGTGGTTGGCAGAGGTGATACAAGCTGCTTCACACGCATTGCTGCATAACGAGGAGTTGCGCGGCCGGCTTAACGAGTGGATGCATGATATGGCGGTGGAGGCAGTGCAGTCTCACCAGCGGGACGTCGGGTTGCTGATAGCGGATACGGTTCGCGCGTGGGACACCGAGACAGTGACAAGGCGGATCGAGCAGCATGTGGGTGAAGATCTTCAGTATATTCGCATCAATGGTACCTTGATGGGTGGGCTGGTAGGACTGGCAATCTATACTGTATCAAGGGCCTTCGGCTGATATTTCCCTCGCTGGTTTGCTCCGTCAGCTCGCCCCTGATTCCATATCCAAGTTCGAGGATTCCCGCCGAAGAGATAGACCTCCTGTTCCAGCCATTCATCTTCCACTCCATCCAATGCGATTATTGAATTATTTTTCAGGAATCCGAGAACTTGCTGCATTCCATCACGTCGAAGTAACCGTGGGAGGAATTATTTTATTCTGTCGCTCCGCTCACACAACGTTCTTTAATGAAGAGATGTTTTTGAAGATGTTGCTGACCAAGTCGCAAATAGCGTTGCGGTTATTAAAGCCAATCATATTCTTGAGCATTTAATCTTGAAGGAGGTAATCAATCATGGAAGCAGTAATTTTAGTGATCGGCGTAGGCGCAGCAGCCCTCTGGTTTTTCATGTCCAAGGATAAACC
>DASSHJ010000138.1:0-8851 GCA_035692965.1 Nitrosospira sp.
GGTCATTACCGTCCCGGCTTATTTTAACGATTCGCAACGCCAGGCAACGAAGGATGCGGGGCGGATTGCCGGCTTGGAAGTCAAACGGATCATCAACGAGCCCACTGCTGCCGCGCTTGCCTGTGGGATGGATAAAAAGGACGGGGACCGCAAGATCGCCGTATACGACCTGGGTGGGGGGACGTTCGACATTTCCATCATCGAGATCGCGGAGGTCGAGGGTGAGCACCAGTTCGAAGTACTGGCCACAAATGGTGATACTTTCCTTGGCGGAGAAGATTTTGACTCGCGCATTATCGAATATCTCGTGGACGAATTCAAAAAGGAGAACGGTATAGACCTCAAGAAGGATATGCTCGCCCTGCAGCGTTTGAAAGATGCGGCCGAAAAGGCAAAAATCGAGCTTTCATCCAGCCAGCAGACCGAGGTCAACCTTCCCTACATCACTGCGGACGCTTCCGGCCCCAAACATCTCGCGGTCAGGATAACCAGAGCAAAGCTGGAAAGCCTCGTAGAGGAATTGATTGAACGGACAGTGGAGCCATGTCGTATCGCCATCAAGGATGCAGGCATAAAAGTTTCCGATATTGATGACGTTATTTTGGTAGGCGGGCAAACGCGCATGCCTAAGGTACAGGATAAGGTCAAGGAAATTTTTGGAAAAGATCCCCGGAAGGACGTCAACCCGGATGAGGCTGTCGCAATGGGTGCTGCAATTCAGGGCGGTGTGCTGCAAGGCTCAGTGAAGGACGTGCTGCTTCTTGACGTCACTCCGTTGTCACTGGGCATCGAAACCCTGGGTGGCGTGATGACCAAGCTTATCCAGAAAAATACCACGATTCCGACCAAGGCTCAGCAAGTGTTTTCGACGGCAGATGACAACCAGACCGCCGTGACGATTCACGTGCTACAAGGCGAACGCGAAATGGCATCCGGGAACAAGAGCCTGGGACAATTCAACCTGACCGACATTCCTTCCGCGCCCCGCGGTCTACCCCAGATCGAGGTTACCTTCGATATCGATTCGAACGGAATATTGCATGTATCCGCGAAGGACAAGGCCACGGGGAAGGAGAACAAGATAAAGATCCAGGCAAGTTCGGGCCTTTCCGATGAGGAAGTGCAGCGCATGGTCAAGGACGCCGAGGCCCATGCCGAGGAAGACCACAAAGCGATGGAGCTCGTCACCAGCCGCAACCAGTGCGATGCAATGATTCACTCAGTGAGGAAGACCTTGAAGGAGCACGGTGACAAGCTGGGGGGGGATGAGAAATCAAAAATAGAAGCAGCGCTGAAGGACGCTGAAGAGGCGCTCAAATCAGATAACAAGGATGTGATCGAAGCGAAAACCCAGGCTTTGGCCGAAGTTTCGCACAAGCTCGCAGAAAAGATGTATACGCAGGAGCAACCCAATGAGGGCCAGCCGGGGGGGCAGGCGGGTGCACAGGGCGGAGGGGAAAAACCTGTAGAGGGTGAAGTTGTCGATGCGGAATTCGAGGAAGTAAAGAACAAGAAATAAGGATGGGGAAGTGAACAGGGATCAAGCGCAGAGGAGGCGGGGAACTTGAGTTTCCGCCTCCTCTGCCTTGGCTTGCAGGAAGCAGCGTGACGCGTGAGTGATCTCCTGCTCTTCGAGACTTGAACAAAACATATATGAGTAAACGGGACTACTACGAGGTACTGGGCGTCAACCGCGACAGCGATGAGGAAGATATCAAGAAGGCCTATCGCAAGCTGGCAATGAAATATCACCCGGACCGCAATCCGGACAACCCAAAAACAGAGGAGCATTTCAAGGAAGCCAAGGAAGCCTATGAAATACTCTCCGATCCTCGCACGCGGGCCGCGTATGACCAGCACGGGCATGCCGGCGTAGACGCAGGCATGGGAGGAGGTGCGCACGGCTTTACCGATGCGTTCAGCGATATATTCAGCGACCTTTTCAATACGAGCAGAGGGCATTCCAATGTTCATCGCGGCGCTGATTTGCGCTACAACCTGGAGATCTCGCTCGAACAGGCGGCAAGGGGAACCGAAACCAAGATTCGCATCCCTACGATGGAAGTCTGCGAAACCTGCCACGGAAGCGGAGCTCGTCCGGGAACATCTCCCATCACTTGCCCCACTTGCAACGGGCACGGACAGGTCCGCATGCAGCAAGGTTTTTTCTCGATCCAGCAGACATGTCCCAAGTGTCACGGCAGTGGAAAATTTATTTCAAGCCCTTGCGCGACCTGTGCAGGTTCAGGACGAGTACGTCAGCACAAGACGCTTTCGGTAAAAATTCCCGCCGGGGTGGATGAAGGCGATCGCATCCGCCTCTCCGGGGAGGGCGAAGCCGGGGTCAACGGGGGACCTCCCGGAGACTTGTATGTCGTGATTCACCTGGCGCCCCATAGCGTTTTCCAGCGGGACCACAACGATTTGCACTGTGAAATGCCGATAAGTTTTACGACGGCAGCTCTGGGAGGTGAAATTGAAATTCCAACGCTCGACGGGCACGCGAAAATCAGGATACCGGCGGAGACACAGAGCGGAAAGGTTTTTCGCCTGAGGGGCAAAGGGATCAAAGGGGTGCGCAGCAATACGCCCGGCGACCTGTTATGTCACGTGGTTGTGGAAACACCGGTCAAGCTGACGGGACGGCAGAGGGAGCTTTTGCAGGAACTGGAAGAATCGATGAACCAGGAAGACGGTTCGCGCCACAGCCCGCGGGCAAAGTCCTGGATGGACAAGGTTAAGGCATTTTTTGCGGAGTGAGATCTCTTCGTGGAAATATTCTTGGTTCAGCGCTTTGTATTAGTGGTACCTCGCTGTCTCACAACGAGTCCCAGTTCGTATTAGGGATGAGAACAAGGCGGCAAGGATGAGGTGAAGAAGACAGTACATGCAGTACGGCAAGGAGTCGAAGACGAAGCCAACGCAGTTATCGCCCTAATACGAACTGGGATCACCACTGTCCGCTCAAAAGTTTTTCCGCCCAAAACAATCCGCAGACCGTTTTATTGTCGGTAATCTTTCCTGTCCTGATCCATTCGAGCGCTTCCGCAAGCGATAAGGTGAACACCTCCAGCAGTTCGCCGTCATCCAGATTTGCAGAGGAGAAAGTAAGTTCCTGGGCCAGGTAGTAGACGAGTTTCTCATTCGAGTAACCAATACAGGGATGTGACGTTGCAATATAACGCCAGCTCTCAGCCGAATAACCCGTCTCCTCCAGCAACTCGCGCTGAGCACACAGGAGAGGGTCTTCGCCTCCGTCAATTTTTCCTGCCGGCAATTCGTAGAAATCGCGGTGAAGCGGATAGCGGTGCTGCCGCTCCATCACCAGCTCGCTGTTAGCGAGCAAAGGTATGATAACGACCGCACCGGGGTGAGTGATGTATTCCCTGACGGAAATCTTGCCATCCGGCAGGCGCGCGCGGTCCGCGCGGACATGCAGGAGATCCCCATCATACACATTGAGGCTGCTGACCGTCGTTTCGGTAAGATCGAGAGGTGGCTTGGTCATCAAATATTTGGGGCCGGAACACAGGTCGGAACTCAGGCGGAACATAAGCGGTTCGTCGCAACCGACCATCTTGCAGATTATACACGTCCGTCGAACGAACTCGTTCCGTCGGATGAGCTTGTTTCCGGTCCCGTCTTTCCGTTAACCACATCGCTATCCGTCGGCATGATCACCCGCTCTGCCGGAAACCGGGCGCTGAAACAGCTGCCTCTGCCTGGTTGGCTTTCAATGTCGAGCTTCGCCTGGTGGCATGTAAGCACATGCTTGACAATCGCAAGCCCAAGTCCCGTGCCTCCAGTTTCGCGCGAACGGCCGCGGTCCACTCTGTAAAAACGCTCAGTCAGGCGGGAAATATGCATGGGTTCAATCCCGATGCCGCTGTCCCTCGCAGAAAACACACTCTGGTCATTATCAGTGGACCAGCTTAAGGTTATTGCCCCGCTCTCCGGCGTGTATCGGATCGCATTGCTGATCAGATTGCTGAAAACACTACGCAGTTCATCGGTTCTCCCCAAAAGCCAGGCGCTGCTATTCAGGTCGAGGATGATGTGATGGCGTCCGCCACTCAATGACTGCGCCTCATCATACAGTTTACGCAACATGTCCGGGATATCGACCCTGTCCTCACGAGCGAGATTTTCCGTGTCTTCGAGCCGGGACAAGGTCAACAGGTCTTCCACCAGCCGCTGCATGCGGGTCGTTTGATCGCTCATCAGCGCAAGCGCCCACCTGCGGGTTTCCGGATCCGAATTCGATTCATCGGTGAGTGTCTCCAGAAATCCGCCAATGACAGTCAGCGGCGTGCGCAACTCGTGCGAAACATTCGCCACAAAATCCTTGCGCATGGTTTGAATTTCCTCAAGACGGGTGACGTCACGGCTGAGCAGCAGCTTCTGCCTGTCACCGTAAGGCACCAACTGGAGTGAAAGCGTCAAATCCGTGCTGCGTGGCTGCCTGATGGTCAAAGGCTCGCTATAGTTATGGGCCGACAGATACTGCGTAAACTGGGTCTGCCGCAACAGGTGGGTGATATGCTGGCCGCTATCCAGATTCAAGTTGATGCCCAGGTGCTTTTCCGCGATGGGGTTGCACCACTCTATGCGATCCACTTCGTCAAGAATGACGACGCCTTCCGGCATGGCGGAGGTCGCACGGCGCAAACGTTCAAATGCGGAACTGATCTGCTGGTGGCTGTGCTTCTGCTCCCGCATCTGGCGGGCAAGCCTTGCGAACACATCACCCCATTGCCCCGAACGATCCGGTAATGATTTACTCTGTCCACGCAGCCACTTATCCAGCACATACAGGTTGCGTTGATAATGGACAACGATCAGCAGGAGCACTCCGCTGAGCAGGGATAGCGTGACCACCGGGCCCAACAAGGCCAGCAGGATGCCCGCTACGACAACTGTCGGAACAATGATTGCGAAGCGGTCCCAGAAACCCGACACTTGTTGCCTTATCCTGGACGAAGTGATTGGATCATCTGCTATTGCTCGAAGTGTGCCGTTTGTTCCGCCGACAGACGATAGCCCGATCCGCGCACCGTCTGCACCAATCCATCCTTGTTGACCGGTTCCAGGGCCTTGCGCAGTCTACGTATATGCACGTCGACCGTGCGATCCTCGACAAACACGTGATCGCCCCAAACCTGATCGAGCAATTGCGAGCGAGTATGGACGCGTTCCGAATGGGTCATCAGAAATTGCAGGAGGCGGAATTCCGTGGGACCCAGAATGACTTCACTATCCTCCGCTGTCACGCGATGCGTAGCCGAATCAAGCCGCAGCCCGCCTATCTCGACAATGTCATCAGCAGCTTCCGGTGCTCGCCGCCGCAGCACCGCCTTGATCCTGGCGAGCAGTTCGCGGGGAGAAAACGGCTTGGTCATATAGTCGTCCGCGCCGGTTTCCAGTCCTGCCACCTTGTCACTTTCCTCGGCTCTTGCTGTAAGCATGATGATGGGTATGGCTTTGGTACGCGTGTTACGCCGCAACATCCTCGCAAACTCCATGCCGCTCATTCCAGGCAGCATCCAGTCGAGCAGCACGAGGTTCGGCAGAGCCTCGTTGATGATTTCCATCGCTTCTTCCGCATTCCGTGCGCAAAAAACAGTGTGCCGCGCCTGCCGAAGGCTGAAACCAATCAGTTCCTGAATCGCAGGTTCATCTTCCACCACCAGTATTGTTGCGGCCATTCGCATTATCCCTTTAATCGCTGCTCCTTCTCGCCACCTCTTTCTCCGGACGCACTTCCAGTAATCTTTTTATCATATTTTCCGAATGTTGCGATTTCATGACACGCTATGCTTGATCAAGTATCGCGAAAACGCCGTATTCATCCGATAAGTATTGCCCGGAAGTCGTTTACGTTTGTGCGCGTTGGGCCGGTAACAATCAGATCGCCGAGTTTTTCAAAAAATTCGTAAGAATTATTATCTGCAAGCAGTGTGGGTGGTTTGAGTCCCAATTGCTTTGCACGGCTCAGCGTATCCGGGGTAACCAGCGCACCTGCGTTGTCTTCCGTACCATCGATGCCATCGGTATCACCGGCGAGCGCGTAGACGCCTTCCAGCCCATTCAATTCGATCGCAAGCGACAGAAGAAATTCCGTATTGCGGCCACCCCGTCCATTCCTCTTCACGGTAACTGTTGTTTCGCCCCCTGCAATGAGCACGACCGGGGGTTTCCACGGCTGCGCGTAGCGATGGATTTCCTTCGCAACTGCGGTCATTACCTTGGCGACTTCGCGTGCCTCACCTGTTACCGAATCGCTCATTATCACCGCAGGTATGCCCTGGTTTCGAACAAATTCTTTTGCGCCCATAAGCGCATCTCGAGCGGTGGCAATAACCCGGTTTTCCACGTGCTGCAATACCGGTTCGCCTGGTTTGGGAGTTTCAGGAAGTCTGCCGAGAATACCATCCTGCAGAGTCTCCATTACTGCGTATGACGCCTTTATCTCGTAGCGGTCAAGAATTTCCAATGCATCCGAGTAAGTGGTTGGATCGGGAGCGCACGGTCCGGACGCAATATCAGTTGGGTCGTCCCCCGCCACATCCGAGATGATCAATGCGAGCACCGGTGCTCCGGAGGACGCAGCGAGTCGGCCCCCCAGAATCTTGGAAAGATGTTTTCTGACAATATTGATTTCATGAATCTCAGCGCCCGAACGGAGCAACTCCGACGTCAGTTTTCTTAGATCAGCGATGGGAACACTATCAATCGGCAACGACATCAGGCTGGAGCCTCCGCCGCTCATGAGACACAAAAGAAAATCCTCGTGCCGCAGTTTCCGCACTTCCTCCAGGATCGCTCGTGTTGCCTGTTCGCCATGTTCGTCCGGCAGCGGATGTCCGGCTTCGACCACTTTTATTTTTTTAAGCGGCAGTCCATGCCCGTAGCGGGTAAGGACTATTCCATCCAGGACGGGGTCGTTTTTCGTGCCGCGAAGCAGATGTGTTTCGACTGCCAACGCCATCGAGGCAGCCGCCTTTCCAGCGCCTACTACAAGAATGCGGCCTGAAACATGAGGCAAGCCATGCAATAGATGCTCGGGCATGACGCGCAGAGGATCGGCTGCCGCGAGCGCGGTGTGAAAGCTCTCAAGCAGAAGTCCTCGTGCCTTGTCTCCTACGTTCATTTCACCCGGGGCTTTCACTGTAGCAGTTGATCACGTCGGGAACGCAACATTGCCTGGAGATAATGACCGGTAAAACTTTTCGCATTCGCTGAAATTTCCTCTGGGGTTCCTTCGGCAATGATTTCGCCTCCTCCATCGCCACCCTCTGGTCCAAGATCGATAATCCAGTCGGCTGTCTTGATCACGTCCAGGTTATGCTCGATGACCACTACCGTATTGCCATGGTCGCGCAGGCGATGCAGCACTTTCAGAAGCAGGTCGATATCCTGGAAATGGAGTCCCGTGGTGGGTTCATCGAGAATGTAGAGCGTACGGCCTGTATCCCGCTTTGAAAGTTCGAGAGAAAGCTTCACCCGCTGCGCTTCTCCCCCCGACAAGGTGGTCGCGGATTGACCAAGATTGATATAGCCAAGCCCGACATCCAGCAGGGTTTGCAGCTTGCGGGCCACGACGGGGACAGGGCTGAAGAATTCATGCGCCTGTTCCACTGTCATCTGGAGAATATCATTGATGTTTTTTCCCTTATACAAAATCTCCAGAGTTTCACGGTTATAGCGTTTGCCATGGCAGACATCGCATGTCACGTAAATATCGGGAAGAAAATGCATCTCAACCTTGATCATGCCGTCGCCCTGGCAGGCTTCACAGCGTCCGCCCCTGACGTTGAACGAAAACCTCCCCGGACCATAGCCGCGCTCACGCGCCTGGGGCACGCCTGCAAATAGCTCGCGGATTGGGGTGAACAGGCCCGTATAGGTGGCCGGGTTTGAGCGCGGGGTGCGGCCAATGGGGCTTTGATCCATGTTGATGACTTTGTCAAAAAAGCCCAGCCCCTCGATGGTCTGATAGGGCGCAGGCTCGGCCGTGCTGCCGTAGAGGTAATGAGCCATTGCGTTATAGAGGGTCTCATTGATGAGAGTGGATTTACCGGAACCGGAGACACCTGTGACGCAAACGAACAATCCCAGAGGCAGGTTGAGGTTTACGTTTTTCAGGTTGTTTCCCGAGGCCCCCGTTATTTTCAGCCACCTGTCCATTTTTGGTTCGGTGCGTTTTTCGGGCATTTCAATGGCCAGTGTTCCCGAAAGATATTTTCCGGTGAGCGAATCGGGATCTTCCTGTATGTCGGCAGGGGTGCCCTGCGCGATGATGGCCCCCCCATGCTCACCCGCGCCCGGCCCCATGTCCACCACATGATCGGCCGAAAGTATCGCGTCCTGGTCGTGTTCCACCACGATGACGCTATTGCTCAAATCGCGCAGGCTTTTCAGCGTTTCCAGCAGGCGGCCGTTGTCGCGCTGATGCAAACCGATGGAGGGCTCATCCAGCACATACATGACCCCGGTCAATCCCGAGCCGATCTGGCTGGCCAGCCGGATGCGCTGAGACTCTCCGCCGGACAAGGTTTCAGCGGAGCGTTCCAGTGAAAGGTAATCCAGCCCGACGTTGTTGAGGAAAGAGATGCGGCTGGCGATTTCCTTGATGATCTTTTCTGCAATCGCCAACTTATGCCCCGTCAGTTCCACGTTCTCAAAAAAAGCCTTTGCTTCCTTGAGAGGCAGCGCGTTGATCTCATAAATGGCGAGGCCACCCACTCGGACATTCCGCGCTTCGAGACGCAGGCGTGTACCGACACATTCGGGGCACACCTGCGAGTTGAGGTACTTGCCAAGTTCTTCGCGCACGGTAACCGATTCCGTC
>DASSHJ010000139.1:0-9438 GCA_035692965.1 Nitrosospira sp.
CTTCATCGGCGGAAAATGCGCCGGAAGATATCGAACGGTAGGCGACGCCGATACATCGCAAGGCTTCACCTGCCAGTTCCTCATTCACTTTCAGTATTTCCGTGCGTCGCTCTTCTGGAAGAGGCCAGGTTTCCTCGCCCACCAGCTCATGTGTGCAGCGGGTAAGCAGCAGGTCAGGCGCGCCTTTTGTAAAGACACGCACGTACTCCTGCTTTTGGACATCGGTTTGAAGCGTGCTCATGAGCTTACGCTCTGATGAAAAGGGGACTTCGCCGACTCGCTTGAAGCGCGCGTCGAGTGCGTCATCGGTCGGTCCAGCCTTGCGGGCGGCGACAATAAGCGCGCCTTCGGTGGGATCGCCTTGCACCTTCCAGTGCCCGTCTTGTTCATGCACCACGGCGTTGCTGGCACGGTCCGCAACCGCTAACGCACGTTCCAGCTCGATACGCAACGGCCCGGAAATGACTTCCTGATCGTCCTCACCTTCACTTTTCCTGGCTTCATCCTCTCTGGCTTCATTCTTCCTGATCTCGTTTTTCTTTACCGGCCCGGTCCGCCGGACTTCGCCTTCGGGCGAATAACCGCTGCCTTCCAGGACCACCCGGCCGCTGGCTGTGACGACCGCCCGCACGGTCATTTCGTTCCGGGTCAGCGTTCCCGTCTTGTCCGAAGCGATGACGGTTGCCGAGCCGAGAGTTTCGACAGCCGGAAGGTGACGGATGACGGCATTGCGCCGCGCCATGCGCTGAACCCCGAGGGAGAGGACGGCGGTCACCACGGCGGGGAGTCCTTCGGGTATTGCGGCAACCGCGAGCGCCACGCCGAGAATGAGTACATCGAAAATGGCCGCAGCGCTACTCATTTGCTCGACAACGATGATAGTCGCAATCATGATCGCCGCGATGCAGACAACGATTATCCCGAGCAATTTTCCGACGCGGGCGAGTTCCTTTTGTAGCGGCGTTATCTCCGCCGGAGCTTCTCCGAGCAGCCCGGCAATGCGGCCCATCTGCGTCTGCATCCCGGTCGCCACCACGACTGCGCGTCCTCGTCCAAAGGTGACGGCAGTGCCACTGAAGATCATGTTGTGCCGATCGCCGAGCCCGGCTTCCTCAGGGATCGCAGCCGTATCCTTTGACACGGGGAGGCTTTCCCCCGTAAGCGGGGCCTCGGCCGTTTGCAGCGCTGCCGTATGGATCAGGCGCGCATCCGCGGGGACCGTATCGCCCTCTTCAACGATAATGATGTCTCCCGGTACCACTTCCGCCACCGCGATGTTATGGCGATTTCCGCCACGGATGACGTTGGCGCGCCCTGCGGACATATCTCGCAAGGCCGCGACCGCCTCTTCCGCCCGCGATTCCTGGATATAGCCCATGATTGCATTGAGCAGCACGACCGCAAAGATAGCGGTTGCCTCATAGGCCACGGCGTGTCCTGCTCGTATAGCCAGAGTCCCAGCGAGATCGCCGTTGCGACCAGCAGCAGGATGACAAGCACATTCTGGAACTGCGCGAGAAATTTTTTCCAGGCGGGAGTGGGTTTTTCGGCTGCCAGTTCATTCCTGCCATACCTGGATAGCCGTGCGCGTGCTTCGGCTTCGCTCAACCCCTTACAAGCGTCAGTGCCAAATTTACCCAGCAGCTCATCCACCGGTTCCCGATAATGGTCGTGAGTAACCTGCTGGTTTTCGGCTGAGGATGAAACTTCCATCGGTTGCTCATCGTTTCATTACAACAATCGGACTATCGAGGTGAAGGCTTCCTTCGTCCCTAACCGAAAAACTTCAGGGGCCGCAAGAGTGGTTCATAGCTTGCTCGGCGGTCGCCTTTGACGGGTATGTATCTTTGAAGAGTGAGCTCTGCATATTTGGTTCCGGCTTGACTGCAGCCGCGTGCAAAAGCGCTGCGTGCGTGTATGAGGGCACGGGCAGGGCGATTTGCGCGAGTACGGGTAGCGGGAGGCCGCCTTAATGCACTGTCTTGGCGCGATGCCCGCGATTCAGACTCTCCTGAATCTGCTGCGCATGCTCAAGGTGCTCTGAAAGCGGGGGAAAAAGGCCATACAAAAATGCTTTCAGGTCTTCATTGACGGCATTGGGCATCAGCCTGTTGTCGATGGTATCGAGGACACCTTGGTGGAAAGCAACTTTATGATCAATGTAGGCCTTGTCGAAAGCCCGCCCCTTCAATGATTCGAGCGCGGCGATCTTCTTCTCTGCCTGCAATTCCCGCTAATCGGGTTGTTCCTGGGTATCAGATTGAGCCGGATGGCGAGTTCGTTTGTGGATTTGTTTACGCCCGAATGTTCGTCGATCATACGACGCGCCTATGCCTTGACATTGCCATCAGACGAATGCGTTTGCCAATTTGCCCACTTCAATCGCAATCTGATTGGCAGCTACCACGACGTCCGCTATCTGTGCGTCATCCATATCCTTTATTTCCGCAAATGCTGCAAGCGGTGAGCCATTAGTCCCGGCCCAAAAGAAACAGGCTTTTCATGAAGATCTCCAAGGGGAGAGCAAGTAGAAACAGATAGCCTGGCAGCCCGTGAGGGAGCCAGAATATGCACCGCTTCTGCTACTGGCCCGTCAAATCATCGGCAACTTGCTTGGTCTTTATTTTATTGACTTTCGCATCCGGCCGGGTGAGGACAATCTTTGGCGGGCTCAACACCTGAACGGTAACGCCTGCGATGGTGAGGGGCTCGGTCAGGGCTTTGAATTCCTCCAGTCCTTTGATGCTTGCCACGCGCTCGAGTATTTGCGGGCCGCCCGAGATTTTTATGTTTTCAAGCTGAGATGGGGGCGCGTGGGGATGAAACAGGCAAAACAGGGAATGATTGTAGCCGGGGGGAAGATTGATTTCTATTTGTTCCGCCCGTTCGAATAGCGCCGGTACGGATTCGACTGTCTCGCGGCCACGCCAAGTCAACTTGATCAACGGGTGTTTGTCCATGATGGCTTCGTGATCGAATCAAGAGGTTATATGTTTCACGAAAAGCCCTTCGGATTCCGTTCGCTCGCGTACATACTCGCTGGAACGGCATGACATTAATAGTATGCATGACATTACCGCCAACGCGTATCAGGGGGGAGCGTTGCGCAAGCCGAATTTTATTGAATCGCAGATTCCCTTCAAAAAATATTTCGATCAGCGTAGTTTTTCCTATTCTGGCCTCGGCGTGAGAAATACGGCTTGAGTCTCGCCGTTTATGGCAAGGCGGTATGCCACCCCTTCACCCAGTATCTTTTGATCTGCCTTACGATCAACCCGGCGTGCAGACATGGCTTGTTCAGGTTTGGTTTTTGCGATCATTACAAGCGTTTGTTTCACGCTATTCGGCTTCTCCCTCCGATTGTTCCAGCCTGTCAATGGCGTCATCCAGCATCTCCGCGTCCGCCTCGCTTTCTATTCTTACCGTATTAAGCGGCTCGAAATAGACGTTCGCGATGTTCTCGCTCGTGATGACAAGGAAAGGTTTTGTGGTGCGCAGGCCGGATTCGACGTCGAGAGGGATGGTGTTCTTGGAGTGAGCCGGACCGCTTGCAGTGATTTCCATGACGGAAGTGTTGGCGTCATGCAGGACGATATAACTGATGGTTCCGTCTGCCTTGGCAAAAAAATCCTGCAATATGCCATCATAGAATATGATGGTATTGAGATTCTGGGTTCGGGACAGGACATGTGCGCGCACCAGTTCGGATTCTTCGCTTTTCCGGCCCTTCTCCAGCAGAAACAGGTATCGGTGGCGGGTAAAGCCGCGAAGATGCCCGTTTTCGATCAGTTTCCCCGCCCCGAATCCCAGCAGGCCGGTGAAGGCCCCGGTAGCCAGGAAGTAAAGAACAATCCAGAAAATATAAAAATCGAGCATATCCCGGAATGTGGCCGGGGCGGTGCCGGGGAGGGTAAAAGCATCAATGCGCACCAAGGCGGAGAGCTCGTCGAAATCCACGCAGGGCACCGGGAACGATAGAAAGTCCACGCAGAGTCCCCGGTTAATGACAAGGTAAGCGAAAGCGTGGACGAAAAAGCTGATGATTACGACGCCGGCCAGTTGCGTGAGCGGACTGGCAGGTGATACTTCCCGGGTAACCTGGTTCGGGGCGTAGAGGCCCCAGAAGAAAGCGAAGCCCGGCAGCAGCAGGACAACGATTACAACCGTCGCCCAGGCGATTGACATGGGGTGTTACACGGCTGCCGCTTGGGGTGCGAGGGAAGCGGGAGTGCGGTTGCGGCTATTTCGAAGTTCTTCAATTTCCCGGACTGCGGTTTTGAGATCAACCGAAGACCGATGGGGATTGGAAAGCACTTTTATGACGATGCCTGAATCACCGCCGGCGAGGCGAACCAGCTTGTCATAGAGGATCCTGTCTTTTTCCTTGAGAACTCGCACGTTAGTCCCGATATTTCGAAGAACAATGATATATGAATTTTCTAGATATCATATTAGTCGGCCGGAGTCAAGGGACTGCTTGTCTCAAAGCACGATCAATTTATTTTTATCACGGCGTTCGCTGCGGCGTGCGCTTCACTCACAAATCTCACGTTCGGCCTCGTTCAGCGCGGCTTGTGTTGCCCCGATGCACTATCCCGCTCTGGCGAATGCCGATGGAAGACCTCATCCGATTGCCATTGTATTGTCTATTCTTTTACCTTGATATTCCAGAAGCCGGGCGGAGTGGATATGTCGGTAATAGAGCTGGAACATCTCGTCGACCCGGCCTATTCCTTTGATCTTTCCTTGCTCCATCAAGAGTACCTTATTGCAAAAGTTTCTTATGATTGCCTCCGTATGCGAGGCAAGTACCAGTATCTTGCTGCGATGGATAAAGTCCTTTAAACGATGCTCCGTCTTATCCATGAAACGCGCATCGCCGGTTCCAATTACCTCATCCATCAGCAGGATGTCCGCCTCCATTGCAGTAACAGTAGCGAAGGCCAGGCGAGTTGCCATGCCGGAAGAGTAGATTCTAAGCGGCATATGAAGGTACTCCCCGAGCTCGGTGAACTCGGCGATACTGTCCAATTTTCTGCGTATCTCAGCTTTCTTCATCCCAAGGAGCAAGCCGCGAATAAAGATATTTTCGATACCGGTTGCCTCTGGTTCCATACCCAGGGCGAGATTCAGCGTGGAAACGATCCTCCCTCTGACCAGAACTGTTCCCGAGGTTGGCTTGTAGATGCCGGCGAGAACCTTTAGCAAGGTCGATTTGCCGGCCCCGTTATGTCCGATCAAACCGAGCCGGTCCCCTTCCTCAAGAGAGAAATTCACATCTTGCAGCGCTTTAACCACAGGGATTGCATCTCCCCCCGTGATCAATCCGCCTGTGGCTGTACTGAGAACACGATTTTTTACAGACCGGCTCCCTACACCGATAATCGGATATTCGAGCGTCACCTGTTTTACTTGTATCAGGTTCATGGTTAAACCCAGAGGGGAATCTTGCTGCTTTTCTTCATGTACAAAACCGAACTGACGGTGGTGAACAGAATAAGTATCGCAATTGCTACGTACCAGGACGACACGGATGGGAACGAGCCAAGAAGCGGGGATCGAACGAGGTCGAGAAAGTATGCTACCGGATTTAATCGCAAGAATAAGCTATCGGGTGAGACGAGACGCGGGAACCACATTATGGGAGAAAGAAAAAAAAGGATCTGGACCAGGCTCTGATTGATGGGAGCGATGTCACGAAATCTTGCGCCTATTATGCTCAAGGACACCCCTATAGCAAAAAGATTGAGCAGCACAAGTATCAAGCCCGGGATGACGAGCAGAAAGATAAGGCCAGGCCAAAGATCGAAATAGGCGTAAATCCCCAAGATAATAAGAGCATTATGAGCAAACACCAAAGCATTCCTTGCTATCCCCCGCAGTAGAATTGTTAGCGCATTGACCCGCATGTCCTTCATGTAGGCGGCGTTATCGACATATAAATTAGGAAACTCGAGCAGGAGACTCGAAATCAGCCCCCAGATAACGAAGCTAATCGCTAAAAAAGGCAAGTACTCCGCAATCTCTATGTTCAACAGTCTGCTGTACACCTCTCCCAGGGTCAGACAGAAGATCGCCATGCTGAGCGTGATCCAGAATGGCCCGATTTTGGAGCGTCTATAGCGCAATCTTACGTCAAGCCACGCGAGAAACAACCAGACGTCATAAGCCTTCAGTGCTTCGAGCAAGTCGCTCTCCAGGAAGCGTTTCCTGAGGGTGCCATAAAAGCTCATTCTGGAATTCCTGCTGGCATGTTTGCTGCTCCTCCCCCTGTTAACACTTATTTCCGGTCGCGTGGCTGCACCGAGAAGCGCAGGCAAGGCCTCAACTGCGGGCACCAAGCGCAAGGCATAGTGAACGTGCAGCCAAGTTTGCAACGCAACGCCACTCTCGCTCATCGCGAGGATGCGCGGAAATGTGGCGGTTGGTCACCTGTAAAATACTACAGCTATTCCGCGAACCCGCCCACATGATGTAATAAACCGAAATCCGCAATTTTGTGAAATCACTCCCTTCTTAAGGGAGCTGATTGCGCGGCACGAAGAAACTCCGCGATGCGAGCGCACTCGTTATTGCGGACCGGAAATATTTTCATTACCACTTTTCGAAGTAAATGGTTGGCTGAGCGCAACGAGATCGCGTGGCGGCCAGCATATCCGGTTCTCATATTCTGAAAAATTATCGCTAAACAATGCTGCTGCCGGATCACATTCACTTTATCGGAGCTTGCGGCCGGGCGATGTCCGGCGTGATGGCCGCGGTTGCCGACCTGGGGGTACCGGTTACCGGATCGGACAATGAGAATACCTATGGCTCAATAAGACGCTGGTTAGAAAAAAAGGGAATAATAATCAGCTCAGGATTCAGTTCACGTAATCTTAACCCCGTACCTGCTCTTGTCGTAATTGGCCGGCAACATGGGAGAGGCAATACTGAGGTTGAATACGTTCTTGAAAAGCGAATTCCCTATCTCTCACTGCCAGAGTTTCTGTGCTTTTATTTTCTGAATGGCAGTCGCAACATCCTGGTAGCTGGAAGCAAGGGCAAGACCACTACGACAGCCATGCTGGTAAAAATTCTGGAAAGTGCCGGGTTGACGCCGGGGTACATGATTGGAGGCATCCCACGATCCGGCATTGATCCCGTCAGGCTTGGCCAGAGCGTTTATGTCCTTGAAGCGGATGATTACTCGACACTTTGGTGGAATGATAATCCAAAAGCCTTGTACTACCGGCCAGAAGTCGTTGTGCTATGCAATAGCTTCAGCGATCACCCCGAACATCACACCAATGACGACATCAGGCTGCGTCATTTCAAAGCCTTGGTCGAGCAATTACCGCAAAACGGTTTACTCGTATTGGCAGACTGCAGAAACTCGACTGATCTCGATGGTTTGATTGGAGTGGCACGCTGCCAGGTCAGAATGGTCGATATGGCGGATGGAACAGGTGACGCTATTCTGGGATATAAGAAAGTTGAGGATGGTGTCGCATTTAAATGGCGCGAGGCGTACTTCTTTCTGGAAGTAAATGGCTACATGAATGCCCGAAACGCTGTTTCTGCGGCGATGGCTGCGCAACACCTGGGTATCACCCCCGATATTGCGGCTTCAGCTTTATTTCGGTTCGCAGGTGTCTCTGGCAGAATGGATCATGCGCTCAGCACCGAGGAACTGGACGTATATATCGATTGTTTCGGTTATCTTCCTGAAAGTCTTGCTGAAAACATGGCCGCCCTCAGGGAAATGCACCCCCGCCGTCGGCATGTCGTTGTTTATCAGCTACTTATCGTCGACGGAATTCCTGAAGCTCAACGACCTCTTCAAATCAGTCTTGCTGAATGGGATGAGGTTTTGATTGTCAGTTACGAGTCACCTTCTCCTCTCCTGGTGTCAGCTGGAGATGATTATCTCGCTGATCTTGCGGCAACGCTTCGGGAAAGCGGCGTAGACGCGGCATTCATCGGGTCGCTGGAAAACGGTTTGACCGTGCTACCCAACCTGGTAAAGGCCGGGGATGTCCTTTTCTTCTCAGTACATCCCAGGTCAGCGGATCTGGCTTGGCGAATTGCTCAGCATACCAGTACTCATGAAAATACTCATCACGAACAATACTCTTGAAAATCTGGGAGGTAGCGAGTGGGTTGCGATTGAACTCGCGAAATCTTTAGCTTCTCGAGGACATGAAGTTGCTGCGTGCAGTTCGCAGATAGGCGAAGCGGGATCATTGCTGAGAGGAATGTCCGTGCCCACGATTCCCGATCCATTGGATACGCCTTTCAAGCCTGATGTCATTCATGGACAGCATCATCTGGATACGATGCGGGCTTTATGCGCATTTCCTGATGTCCCTGCAATCTATCATTGCCATGGGTATGTGCCCTGGGTTGAAGACCCTCCAGCACATCCGCGAATCCTTTACTACGTGGGAATGTGCTCGTCAATTTCCACGCGCATCTGCTTGTTGTTGGGCTTGCCGGATCAAAAAGTCACGACTGTGCCAAATTGGGTTGATCTTGGGCGATTTCGTTTTGTACGTAATCCGGCGCAAAAACCCCAAAAGGCTTTACTTTATTTAAGAAGCTTTGACCGCAACGGCTGGCATGCATCTCAGCTCCGCCAGGCTTTCGAGACGCTGGGCATAAAGCTGGACCTCTGGCTGCCCCAGGGAGACACCCGGGCGCCCGAGGTGGCTCTCCCGGAGTACGACATAGTACTTGCCTCCGGCCGATCGGCAATCGAGGCAATGGCCTCCGGATGTGCTGTCTTGCCTATCAGCCCTTCCTCGTGTCTTGAATTTGTTGATCCGGGCAATTTCGATGCATACCAAAGTCAGAATTTTTCGCCAAAACTAAGCGCAGGTCACTTTAATGCTGACAGTATAAAGAATGTCATTTCCTCATATGATCCTGGTCGTGCTGCGGCCGTAACCACTCTGGTCAGAAGCAAGTGTACGCTGGATGCAGCAATTGATATTTTGGAATCCTTATATGTGAAGACAGTTAAGGATTTCAGTGAACAGTGCCATCTTCCCTCGGCTCGATACTTAAGTGAACTGAACGCTCTCACAAACTATATTCAATCCGTCATGCCGATGGTGCGGGATCGGGAGAGATTGCTTGCAGAAAACCACGAACTTCAACAGGTAATTGCAGTGAAGGAGCAAACAATAGGAAAGCTCCTTAATTGCAACTCAATGCGCATAACCAGGCCAATCAGGGCGATAAGCAGCTTTCTGAGACGTCTTAGAAGAGGCTCGCGGCCGAGCTATACATGCTGATCCGTACGAGGAGCCTCGAAGCCTAGGTCTGCCTGACGCTATTTGCAGGAATCCTCCTCACCCTCATGCCGCTGTTGCAAGCCATGAGCAAGTGGAGCGCTTCCTTCTAATATATCATGTTGATGGGTTCGCTATGCTCCACCCATCCTGCCTGTAGGTT
>DASSHJ010000140.1:0-14360 GCA_035692965.1 Nitrosospira sp.
CTCGACCAGGAACTGCCTTAACTCATCGGCAAGCTGAAGAAGTGCCTTGCGCTCCAGCAGACGCAATTTGGAAGGGCTGTTAATGGTGTCAAGCAATGAATACATTTAGGCCTTCAATAGAAGCTTCACGGATAAGGATAAGCTTAAAACTCGCGCTGGATGATGAAGTCGGTTACCTGCCGGAGCCGGTCGGCGGCCGATCCGAAACTCTCGAGCGAGCGGTATGCCTCACCTCTTAGTTCTTCGGCAAGCTCACGCGCCCGGTTGATTCCCAGGATGCTTACATAAGTCGGCTTGTTATTATCCGCATCCTTGCCAGCAGTTTTCCCCAGCGTAGCTGTTGTGGCTTCCGCATCGAGCACATCATCGACAACCTGGAATGCAAGCCCCATACATTTTGCGAAATGATCCAGATTTCCGAGTTGTTCCTCGAGCAAGTGTCCCCCACAAGAGGCGCCAAGCATTACCGACACACGGATAAGCGCACCTGTCTTGTGAACATGCATGAATTCCAGTTCGGGAAGAGTGAGCGTTTTGCCAACGCTCCCCAAGTCGATTGCCTGTCCACCTGCCATGCCCCTGGAGCCGGAAGCATGGGCGAGCCGCTTTATCATTTCCAGTTGAATCAGAGGATTATCAGCCAGGCAATGTTCGGCCATTAGCTGAAAAGCAAGGCTTTGCAGGCTGTCTCCCACCAGCAGGGCCGTTGCTTCGTCGTATTCGACGTGGCAGGTAGGTTTCCCTCGTCGCAGCACGTCGTTATCCATGCAGGGAAGATCGTCGTGGACAAGGGAATAGGCATGTATCAGTTCCACCGCAGCGGCAACTACGACTACCCGGTCTTCTATCGCATTGATCAGCTCTCCGGCTGCAAAGGCGAGCAGCGGCCGGACTCGCTTTCCCCCGCCGAGAACGGAATAACGCATGGCCTCGTGCAGGCGCTCGGGGGCGACGTTTGGGGAGGGAAGCAGGGCTTGAAGGGAGTCTTCTATGCGTGCCTGGCGGCTTTTTGCCCAGTCCTGGAAATCAGCAATCATCTACACCGGACAGGGAAAAATTTTTCAGTGCGTCGGCTTCCAGCAGACGTACTTGTTGCTGTGCATCCTGAAGCAAAGCCTGACAGTACTGCAACAATTCTGTGCCCCGCTTATGAACTAATAACGACATTTCGAGTGTCAATTGGCCTGCTTCCATTTCCAGCACAATACTTTCCAATTCAGCCAGTGCTGCCTCAAAACTTTCAGGTTGTGAAAATTTGACGGGTTCAGCAAGCTTTGTCATGATAAGCGAGGTATGTAGAACCTCCGATGGGAAACTGCAAAAATAACGCAATAAGCGGGTTCAGGTCAATTAAATCCACGAAACTTTCCACAAGAGAACGTCTCTTAGTCGCGATTATAAGCGTTTCGAGAAAGTAGTATCCGCTCTCTCATCTTGCCACTGTCTTTTTTCAAGACTCGATCAACTGTTTATTCTGGCCAGAAAAGTTAAGTACATTAATCTATGACTACTCTCCTTGATGTTTCCCAGTTCGAGCAAACGCAGTTACCCATCGAGTGGTATCTCGACCCGGGCATTCTCGATCTCGAAAGGCGCTTGCTCTTCAGCCGCGGGCCCAGCTACGTTGGACATGAGCTGATGGTCCCGAATGTAGGTGATTATTACGTTCCCGAGTGGATGAATGGAGCCAAGGTACTGGTGCACAACGAGAACGGCCTCGAACTGCTGTCCAATGTTTGCCGTCATCGCCAATCGTTATTGCTGAAAGGCCGGGGAAACATACGCAACATTGTTTGTCCCATTCATCGCTGGACCTACGACTTGAAAGGCACTCTGCTCGGCGCACCGCATTTTCCGGAAAATCCTTGCCTGAATCTGGGAAGCTCTTCGCTTCAGAGCTGGAATGGCCTGCTGTTTGAGGGCAAACGAAATGTCGCGCAAGATCTTCGGGGCTTGAGCGTACTCAAGGATTTTGACTTTTCCGGTCACGTACTGGAACGCGTGCAAATAGAACAATACGAATGCAACTGGAAAACATTTATCGAGGTGTATCTGGAGGATTACCACGTTGACACTTATCATCCCGGATTGGGCAATTTCGTCAATACTGGCGAGTTGCATTGGGAATTCGACGAATGGTATAACGTACAGATCGTCGGGATAAATAGAGGGCTGACGCGGCCCGGGACGAAAGTGTACGCGAGATGGCACGAGCAACTATTACAGCAGGCCGGGGGCAATCTTCCCGAGTACGGTGCCATCTGGATGCTCTATTATCCTAATATCATGCTGGAATGGTATCCTCATGTATTGATTGTCAGCACCGTCTTGCCTTTAACTCCCGATCGCTGCACTAACGTAGTGGAGTTTTATTACCCCGAGGACATAGTATTGTTCGAGCGCGACTTCATCGAAGCAGAGCAAGCCGCTTACCACGAGACGGCTGCGGAAGACGATGAGATTTGCAGGCTGATGACTGCTGGACGTAGGGCTCTGCAACAGCAGGGAATTAATGAGGTTGGTCCTTATCAATCGCCAATGGAAGATGGAATGGTCCATTTTCATAAATTTCTCCGCCGGGAGATGGCCGCTAATATTTAGTTGAGTCAGCAGGAGAACGAGTCGCTAACTCTGCCTCGATCGGAAAGGGGGGCGCCTCGATCCAGAATAACCGATCGTGAAAATTCGATAACGAATGGAGAACTCTCGAGTTCCAGGACATGGTTGCCATTGAGGAAGCAGGGAATGTAATCAGCGTTGCCGTTTTCGGAGAGTTTACCCTCGCTGACTATAGGGAATTCGAGGAGAAGGTGCTCCATAAATCCCATGCCGACAGGACCGTAAACGTCTTGTTTGACTGGCGCGACATGGTGAGCTACACGGTGGATGTCGCGTGGGAGGATATCAAGTTCATACGGAAGCACGGCGGAGAGTTTAACCGTGTGGCAATAATTACTGAAGATCAGTGGCGGGCCTGGGCAGCCTGGGTATCCAATCTCTTCGTCGATGCCGATATCAGGGTTTTCAAGGATCAGGCCGAAGCAAAAGCATGGGTAGCAACCTGATCCGTAATATCAATGCATTTGCCTTCAGTTGCTTCGATATCAGCATTTCAAATTGCTTGAATCCGGGCAGGAAGGTTTGACCGGTCCTCCGGAATTCCTTTTCGCCGCCCCGGATTTGTTTGCATATTCGCGTTTCCGAGTTTTTGAGAAACTCAGCGCTCCCTTTGTAAACCCCGAGGGTAAGTGGTGCTGAGGCAAAGCACGGCTATATGTTGCAAAAAAGCCACACATTCCCCTTATATTTTCCAAAATTTCTTTATATTGGCGGATAACTCGTACAGAATGGAACCTGTCGCTACCGCAAGTATTAGGCGTGACCCCCCCGGTTATCTTTATGGCATATTGCATCTGCGAAAATGGGCTCCAATCCTGGGTTTTGATATGATTCGGGCTGATTCCGATCTTGCCTTGACAGTAAAAACTACTATAATATAAGCTCATTAATTAACCGAATTAGCGTGATTACTTGCCGGTAATTGCAAGGCTGCAGCCAAGGTATTTGTTTAAGATTCCGCTTCAGGAAGACCAGCGGTGAACAAATGGCCTACAGGATAAATGTGTGTCCGATTGGAACCCTTTACACTATAAAAAGATGACAAGTACCATCAATTTGGAGGGGAAAACCTTGAGTTCAACGATAGCGAAGTTGAACGCTCCGCTAACGCAAGCGTTTGATCCTCAATCGTCAAGCGAGTTGCCGGCAGCACTGATTCCTACCCCCACGTTTAACAACCAGGCTCAGAGGTTGGCAGACTTTGATACTTTGACCGCTGCTCTGGAGTATGCAGCGGAGGGTACGGCGGGATACAATTTTTATGATGCCAAAGGTAATCTGCGTTCGGTTCTTTCCTATGGAGCCCTGAGAGCCGCTGCTCATTCGTCAGCCCAACGTCTGTCGGCTTTGAGGTTGGTCGCTGGCGATCGTGTAGCGATTATCGCGGATACGACCCCTGAATTCATAGAATTGTTTTTTGCGTGCCGTTATGCGGGGCTGATACCTTTTGCAATGCCGGTCCCCGTGAATCTTGGCAGTCATGCGGTATACGTTCAGCAACTCCGCGGAATGCTGGAGGGCGGGCAGGCAAGTGCTGCTCTTGCCAATGCCGACTACATTACTTTTCTTCACGAAGCGGCCGAGGGCTTGCAAGGGTTACGCTGGGTCGGAACGCCCGAGCAGTTAGGGCAATTGGCAGGCCTGGATATAGCCCCACGTGAAAACAATGATGACGAAATTGCATACCTGCAGTTCACGTCCGGCAGCACCCGGATTCCGCGAGGGGTCATTATTACCGAACAGGCATTAATGAGCAATCTAAGGGGAATTGTTCGGAGTGGATTGGACATCCACCCGGGTGATCGCTGTGCTTCCTGGCTCCCTTTCTACCATGATATGGGGTTGGTGGGCATGGTAATGGCCCCCATGGTAGCGCAGGTTTCGGTCGACTACCTGGCGACGCGCGATTTTGCAATCAGGCCGTTGCAATGGTTGCGCCTGATCAGCAGAAATCGTGCTACGGTCGCATTCAGCCAACCTTTTGGGCTGAAGCTTTGCACTTTACGGGTTCGTGATTCTGATCTCGAGGATCTTGATCTGAGTAGCTGGCGGGCAGCGGGTGTTGGCGCCGAGATGATACGGCCGGATACTTTAAGGAATTTTGCAGAAAAGTTTGCTCCTGCCGGTTTCGATGCGAGAGCATTTCTTCCTTGCTACGGTCTTGCCGAATCAACCCTTGCTGTAACCTTCTCCCAGATTGGCAACGGTTTCCAAAGCCTCAGAGTTGACGCAGGGACACTTGTTGACCGCAAATTGGCAGTCAGGCTGCAGGTAGAGGGCCGGAAATACAGCGAGTTTGTAAATTGCGGCCGCCCCCTGCCCGGGCATACCGTCAAGGTAATCGATGACGCAGGGCAGGAGTTGGGTGATCTGAAGGTTGGGAGCGTGTTGGTGCATGGCAGCAGTGTCATGACCGGTTACTTTAACAATCCGGGTGATACTCAAAAAACGCTTCAGCCTGGCGGATGGCTTGATACAGGTGATCTTGGCTTTGTTTTCGAAGGCGATCTCTACGTTACTGGGCGCCGGACAGACGTCATTATTGTCAACGGTCGTAATATACGCGCTCAAGATATTGAGGAATTGGCTGAGCAACAACCTGAGGTAAGAACGAGGGAGGCATCTGCCTTTGGCATAACGGACGCAAGCGATGTGACAACAATCGTCCTTGTGATCGAGTGTCGCCTGACTTCGACAACAGATCGTCAATCGCTGACCAGTCGATTACAGAGGCTCGTTTATATGGCTTTTGGCGTTAATTGCCTCGTAGAACTGGTCCCCCCGCATACCCTGCCGCGAACTTCGTCAGGGAAGCTTTCACGTTTTGCGGCTCGCCAAGGCTTCCTGCAACGAACCAAACTGACAGACCGGCTATCAGCTGAGTCCGGAGAAATATAAACGGAAATATGCCGGAACCAGTGGTGGCGGTAACCGGCGCTACCGGTTTTATCGGCCACGTACTGTTAAAGGCTCTGATCAAGGAAGGGTGGAAAGTCAGAGCCTTGTCCAGACGCCCACGGTCGTCCGATGAGGCTGTCGAATGGGTGATAGGCGATTTGGACAACCACGGCGCATTGCGGAAACTTGTCAAACAGGTTTCCGCTGTTATTCATTGTGCCGGACAGGTTCGCGGCGACTCTCTGGAAGCCTTTACCCGTACGAATGTAGAAGGTACCGCTAATCTATTAAATGCTTTAGATCAGGATTCCCCTCCCCGTTTTTTACTCATATCGTCACTCGCCGCGAGAGAACCCGAGCTTTCCTGGTACGCAGCGAGTAAGCGCATGGCTGAGCAGTTAGTACTGGCTCGTTCTACTATCTTGCCAGTCGCAATATTTCGTCCTACCGCGGTTTACGGTCCGGGCGATAAGGAGATGAGCCCCCTCTTCAGACTCACCCGGCGCGGTATACTGCCTATGGTGGGTACGCCCGGAATGCGCTTTGGCTTGTTGCACGTTACTGATCTCGTGCGGGCCGTTCTTTGCTGGCTTTCGACCAACCCGGTTGTGCAAGGTATTTACGAGCTTGATGATGGAACGCTGGGAGGGTACGACAGCCGTACGGTTGCTTCAATTGCGCAGGAGGTCTGGCGGCGCCCCGTTCATTGTCTTTTTTTACCCGCCCACCTTGTGTCAATGATCGCTAACATGAATTTGTGGGCAGCACGATTGCTAGGCTATGCTCCGATGCTGACACCAGGGAAAGTCAGGGAATTGCAGCACTCCAATTGGGTGTGCGATATAAACCCGTTGACACAAGCTCTTCCTCAATGGCAACCAGCCATCAGGTTGCGTGATGCCTTGCATCAGGCAGTTTGATCAAACCTATTTTCAGTTCACCCCCGATATGCTCGCAGATTACGACCAGGTTTTGCAAAGGCTCTGCCATCACCTGAAAAAATTCTGTCCTCCTGAAATAGAAATTACACCTCAAACTGATTTGATCGATCAACTGGCTATTGATTCTGTAAAATTGCTGAACCTGATCATGGAAATTGAGGATGAGTTTGATATTTCTGTTCCCCTCAATGCGCTCGCGGATGTTCAGACCGTTGATGAACTCGCGAATCTTATTTGTAAGATAAGGTCCACTACATCATGAAGCTGCTGGATAAACTGGACATTGTTGCTGCTACGCGGAAAGCTCTTCTGCCCGAAGGGATTGATGTGTTTGGAATACCTATTGAAGAAATTTATTCTTCGACAGAGGCAAGAATCAACGATCGTCGCATCCTGTTTCTGGGAACAAATAATTACCTTGGTCTGACTTTTTCGCCTGAATGCCTGCAAGCAGCACATGATGCAATTGCCAGCGAGGGTACGGGAACGACGGGTTCGCGGATGGCTAACGGAAGCTATAGCGGACATAGGGCGCTTGAGTCAGAGTTTGCAGAGTTCTACGGTTGCCAGTCATGCATCGTTTTTACCACTGGCTACCAGGCGAACCTAGCTACCATTTCCGGACTTGCCGGGACAGGCGATATCGTCCTCATTGACGGCGACTCTCATGCGAGTATTTATGATGGCTGCCGCTTGAGCGGAGCGGAGATCATCCGTTTCCGCCATAATGATCCGAAGGATCTGGAGAAGCGGTTGAAGCGACTGGGCGAGCGTTCAACCTCGACGCTTATCGTTGTGGAAGGCATCTATAGCATGCTTGGCGATAAAGCGCCGCTAGCGGATATCGTCGGGTTGAAAAATGCTTACAGCAGTACGCTCCTGCTGGACGAAGCCCATTCCCTCGGTGTTTTAGGTCAAACGGGTCAGGGCCTTGTGGAGGAAACGGGACTTATCAACGAAGTCGATTTTATCACTGGCACGTTCAGCAAGAGCCTGGGAGGTATTGGCGGTTTTTGCGTGAGCAACCATCCGCAACTCGACCAGCTGCGCTATATCAGCCGCCCGTATATATTCACTGCTTCGCCCACGCCCGCGACGATCGCTTCAACACGAGCAGCGCTGAGGCTGTTGAAGGACGGTGTCCGCTTGCGAGGTCAGCTTTGGCAGAACGCAAGGCAGCTTTACTCGCGGCTTTCCGAATTGGGGTATCAACTTGGGCCGGAGGCGAGCCCTGTCATTGCCACCATAGTCGATACCCCTCAGCAAGCTATTGCGCTATGGAAGGGTCTTCTTGATCGAGGCATCTATGTCAACCTGATCCTGCCTCCCGCTGCCCCGGAGGGAAAGTCATTGGTACGCTGCAGCGTGAGCGCCGTGCATAATGATGAGCAAATGAGATACGTCGGGGACATGTTTGCAGAGCTTCGTGAGCTCGTTCAATAAGCTTCGCTCGATCCCCTCATTAAAAACGTCATTCTTGACCGGATGTTGTTGTCCTGCAAACCGAACTCATCGGCCCGCTGAGTAATAGGAAGCTTCCGCTATGGTTGACGATTACCCCCGCGTGCGTCTTCTCCCGCAGCCATCTCCTTTGGCTTGTTAGGAGGTTTGCTCCTATTTGAAGATATGATCGGATAATAGCGAGGTATTCGCCCTATCAATGAGCACACAATGCGCGATCATGTCACATTCGCTTCCGCCATAAATGCGAGATTGTTGTAACAGAGCAGCAGGATATGCCCGCTCCGGAGTTCGGGTAAAGCAAACATGAATATCTAAAGTGGCAGAAAGCCATATCTCTACCTTTATCCGCCATGGAATGGAGCAGGATCCTGATTAGCGCCAGTAGCCTTCATCCACGAAGGGTTGATCCGTATTTCGTCATATTTGATCTTATCCAGCCAGATCAGGATCCAGCATGAAACGCTTCAGCCCCGCGATCTCTATCATCATTCCAACCTATAACTGTGAAAGCTATATCGCGGAAACGATCAATAGCGTGCTCAACCAGACTTTCAGCGATTTTGAGCTCATTGTCATTGATGACGGATCCACCGACCATACCCGCCAAATCGCCTCTTCATATGGGGAAAACGTCCGCTTGATCACGCAAGCCAACGCAGGTGTCTGCAAGGCACGTAACCGCGGAATCCGTGAAGCTGCCGGACGCTACCTTTGCCTCATGGATCACGATGATTACTGGTTTCCGGACAAGCTCGCGCTTCAGATGGACACCATGGAGCGCCATCCCGAAGCAGGTCTCGTTTACAGTACCTTCAACTGGTGGTTTCCCGATGCGAATGGCGCTTTTCCGCCCGTTGAAGCTTACATAGAAGATCCATGTCCAGAGGGCATCGATGAGGATTTTTCAGGCTGGATATATCACCTGCTTCTACTTGATTGCTGGGTACTGACGAGTTCAGCGCTCATTCGCGCGGAGGTTTTCGGGCGATGCGGTATGTTTGATGAATCCTTACCATACAGCGAGGATTGGGACCTGTGGCTGCGTATCGCTCGGGAATATCCGTTTATCAAGTTAAAAAAATCGCTGACGCTCTATCGCCAGCATGCGTATCAGGGAAACTTGGTAACAAGAGTTATAGACTACCGGACCGATTTACTGACTACGGCGGCGGAGAAATGGGGACTATGCAGTCCTGATGGCCGTTGTATTACTAAACAGCAATTCCGGCGGACCATTTCGCGCTACCACCGCGATTTTGGCATCCGGCATCTTTTATCGGGAAATCTGCGGATCGCCAATCGATCATTTATAAAATCATGGTTAACCTCCCCTGTCAGTCTTAAAAGTCTCGCGTATATTCCCGCCGGACTACTGGGTTGGAGGCCCAAATGGTGAGGCTGGCTCATCAGGCTTTGCTGAACGCCCTGGGGTCGGCATGCACCCTGGCTTCTGAGGCAGAACGGTATTTTTGATGGCTAGCTTCGACGTATTTAATGGAGATGCCGATGGTATTTGCGCCCTCCATCAACTGAGACTGGCGGAACCGGTCGAGAGCGCCCTGGTCACGGGTGTCAAGCGAGATATAGAACTATTGAAAAACGTTGAAGCTTCGGCCGGTGATCATGTCACTGTTCTGGATATTTCTCTCGACAAAAACCGGGAGCCCCTGCGGTCTCTTTTAAACATGGGAGCGACGATAACTTACATAGATCATCACTTTCCAGGAGATGTGCCAGACCATCCGGCACTTAAAACGTATATCGATCGTTCACCCGGAACATGCACGAGTTCGCTCGTCAATGACATCCTTCAAGGCAGGTTTCGAATATGGGCAGTTGTCGCAGCCTTTGGGGACAATATGGGTCAATGCGCCGTGGACTTGGCGGCGCCATTGCGTTTAACCGGCGACCAACTGGCCGTATTGCGCGAACTCGGGGAATATCTCAATTACAATGCGTATGGTGATGATGTCGACGACCTTCTTTTTCACCCCGCCGACCTTTACCGACGGTTGCATCGTTACTGTGATCCCTTTGAATTTATTGAAACGGAGGCCGTTTTCGAGAGTCTCAAGAACGCTTTTCAGGCGGATATGTTCATGGCTGGAGGGCTGCACCCGACCTATAGCTACCCGGGTGGCGCAGTTTATATTCTGCCTGACCAGCCCTGGAGCCGCAGGGTGAGCGGGACGTTCGGCAACCATCTGGCGCGCGCGGAACCCGGCCTCGCTCATGCTCTTTTGATCCCGAACAGGGACGGAGGCTATCTGGCGAGCGTTCGCGCGCCCCGCGCCCGACCCACAGGGGCGGATGAATTATGCCGCTTATTCGAGACTGGCGGCGGACGTAAAAGCGCCGCAGGCATCAATAGTCTTCCCGAAAATGATCTGCCGCGTTTCCTTGGGAGCTTTCGCGACGCCTTCCCGACTCTGCTCGCATAGAGCGGCCCGTCTCCCCAAGTTTTCTGGAGCTCAGTCTCAGTATTTGCGCAACATCTTTTCTATCAACCAGACTGGCTTGGCCAATTGCCAACTCCAGGATTTATAGATTCTAAAAAATTTGACCCTGTAGTCTGCTCGCTCCTGGTTCAGGTAGTGGATCTGCTCGATCAGTTCGGGATTCCACTTATTCTGGTACGCTAAAAAGTCCGCCGCAATCTTGTCAATCAATTCATATTGCGTCTCATCTCCGCCCGACATTTTTACAAGGTGTCTATAAAGTTTGTCAGCCATTAATGCGAGCTCTTCATGACCGTCGTTCGGCGGGGTATCGGCTTTATGGTGACGGAGATCGGGCGAAACAAAGCGGCCTATTTCGCCCGCTGCTGTATCGACAGGCTTGGGAAAAACTATATCTGCCTCTTTTTCTATCTTTAAAAGAACTTCTGAAGGCTTTTTGACGACCTGGTCAAAGTCAGTGAAAACTCTTGAATATCCCCTGGAATAGCGTTCGGCTGACAGCGCATGATTCAACCATAATACAAGCCCCTTTTCTCTGGAAAAACCATCCCGTTTTTGTAGCGAACCTACGACCTCGAATGGATTCCTGTTCATACAAATAAAAACAGGACGAATCGGCTCACGAGTCAGAATAGGAAGCCATAGCGGTAACAGACGGCACATCCGGGGATCTTTAAGCGCCCAAACGTCAGCATTCGAGAAATCCCTTCTGACATAAGCGAGCAGACGGGCGATGAATGGTTGAACCGCCTCGCTCTCCCACCACTTCTCGGGCCAGGGCAGCACATCGTCCCATTGCGAATTCAGCATGAGCAGTAGCTCATCATGCGTGTCGACAATGTCCTCATGCTCCCAGAAGCCTTTTTCGTTAACGCCTTTCTGTGGAGCATACAAGCGCTTGCCCATTACGACACCGACTTGGCTCAGTAATCCCGCGAGCAGCGACGTTCCGCTCCGATGCATTCCCAAAATGATCAGCGCACTGCTTGGTCTCACTTGAAATCCTCTTTCAGGGCTTACCTCGAAGGCTTTTTATCCCGGTTTTCAGCCCCTTGATTGCTGGCGTACAGAATATACGCTAATGCCAGATCAGTTAGCCTTGGATAACGGACGGGAAAAGCCGCCAATTACCCATACCTACTTCCTTCATCACGTTCATAATCGCTGAAGTTGCGGCCCATGTATAGGAACTCTTTGGTTTCCCACTCGATACGATTACAAAACCTCTATCATGTTCGAAAAGCGCAACCCCGCGTCGGATAAATCTTCACCGTTGGGCTTCCGTCACATGGTCTGACGTTCGTTATCCGCGATTTATCCACCCTGCAGTGCTGTGAATGGCACGCATTTATGGCTTGAACGATTGCAAGCATGTTGAGGCGGTAACAATGGTCCCCGATCCCGATGCTTTTCTCTGATGAATTTTGTCACTCCGTCCGGTATCATCCTCATCGCGGTACTCAAACCTCAAACCTCAAATCTGCAAAACCTCTCATTATTTTATCCAGCCTGCGGCCTGTTAAAAAACAGAAGTACGCTATTCCACATTAAAGGATATGCAGCGACCGCCGCGGGCGTCGGACGCCGGGAATCCGCCCATCACCATGATTGCAAAAACTGATCTTGTCTGGCATAACGCCACCATTACCCGTTATCACCGGGAACACTTGAACTTGCATCGTTCTGCAGTGCTATGGTTCACCGGACTTTCCGGTTCAGGTAAATCTACCTTGGCCCATGCTGTAGAAGATAGACTATACCAGTTGAACTGTCGCACCTTTGTGCTGGATGGGGACAATGTACGGCAAGGTTTGTGTTCTGATCTGGGTTTTAGTGCTGGGGAAAGGTCAGAAAACATTCGGCGTATAAGCGAAGCGGCGAAACTATTGGTGGAAGCAGGCGTAATCGCCATGACCGCGTTTATTTCGCCTTTTCGCTCGGACAGGCAGCGTGCACGCAATATCTTCCCTCATGGCGATTTCATCGAAATCTACTGTGACGCAAGCATTGACATCTGCGAACAACGTGACGTAAAGGGCCTTTACAAGCGGGCACGAAAGGGCGAGGTAAAGGAATTTACGGGAATTTCGTCGCCCTACGAAGCGCCTGTCAATCCGGAACTTATCATTCGAACCGGTGAACTCACCCTGGAAAGCTGCGTAATGCAGGTCATAAAGTATCTTGGGCAGCGCAATATTTTCAACAACAATCCGAATGCTCTGATCGGAACAAAAACAACCAGTCCTGGCGCAGCATGAGAGACATCCTCGTTACCCTGGTCGTTTTTGGCTTGCTGCCTTTCGTATTCAAAAAGCCGTACGTCGGCGCGCTCATGTGGGTCTGGATCAGCGTGATGAATCCGCATACCCAAGGGTGGGGATTCGCAGGGACCTTCCCATTTGCTGCGATAATTGCTGGGGCGGCGATAATAAGTCTCATGCTCACCAAGGAGCCGAAAAGCCTTCCCTTGACGCCTGTCACGGTGGTTTTCATCGTTTTCGTCCTTTGGATGAACGTCACCACGGTTTTAGGTTTTTATCCTGAAGAATCGTTCGAACAATGGAACAAGGTCATGAAAATCATGTTCATGACTTTGGTCGTTCTCATGCTTGTCAAAACCGAGGAGCATATAAAACGCCTCATCTGGGTAATCGTCATCTCGCTTGGGTATTATGGAGTCAAGGGTGGGATCTTCACGATTGTCAGCGGTGGCGTCGACATGGTGTTGGGGCCGCAAGGTACATTTATAGGCGGAAATAACGAAATCGCGCTTGCGCTCATTCTGACCATCCCTCTAATGCACTATCTGCAGACAATTACCAGCAGTATATGGATCCGTCACGCTCTGACTGTTGCCATGCTACTGTCAGCGCTTGCCGCGCTTGGGTCATATTCCCGGGGCGCTTTGCTTGCAATAGCAATGATGGGTTTTTTCCTGTGGCTTAAAAGCCGCCATAAGCTCCGCATTGGCTTGCTCTTGCTGCTTGCCGTTCCGCCTGCGATCGGGTTCATGCCGGAAAAATGGGCCGCGAGAATGGACACTATAAATACTTATGAGGAGGATGGGTCCGTTCTAGGGCGCTTCAACGCGTGGTGGATGGCTTACAATCTTGCGAAGGATAGGCCGCTGACTGGCGGAGGATTTGAAATAATCACTCCCGACCTTTTCTATCTCTACGCGCCAAATCCGGAAGACCTGCATGCTGCACACAGCATTTATTTTCAGGCTCTGGGTGAGCACGGGTTTGTTGGACTTGGTCTATACCTTCTACTTGGCTTCCTTGTGTGGCGCACAGGCTCTTGGATAATAAGAAATACTTCCGGAAGGGAGGAGTACCGATGGGCCTCGAGCCTTGCCACCATGGTGCAAGTCAGCCTCGTCGGGTTCACGGTGGGAGGTGCATTCCTCAGCTTGCTCTATTTTGACGTTCCTTACTATCTCATGTGTGCGATGGTAGCCACTCGCATCTTGGTAGCGAAGAGATTGAAAGAAGCGCCTGCCTCTATCGGGCGTGATCAAATCGCGGATTCGAAACAAACACCCATACCGGCCCAAGTCGGCTCGTTTGGGCCATCCCGATCCCACTCGGCGGTACGCGATTAGGCTAGAGACGTCCCGCGTTTGTTCCGCTCGACTGTTGATCAAAGCTGCGGGTTAATTATGCCAGAGCACCAATCTATTGATCTCGAGGCCCAGCCCCGGCCTGTTCATTCCGCGGCTTTTCTGCCAAGCCAACTGCTTCTGACTCTGCTTTCACCTGGAGGGCAGCGCGGCCGTCTGTCAACGCTGATATTTCACCGCGTATTGCCTCGCCCCGATGCCCTTTTTCCTGAGGAGGGCGATGCCGAAAGCTTCGAGGCACAAATTGCACATCTGGCTGCCTGTTTCAATATCATTCCCCTTCCCGAGGCGATACAGGCATTGCGGAGGGGAAAACTGCCCAAGCGAGCCGCATGTATCACTTTTGATGATGGGTAT
>DASSHJ010000141.1:0-8948 GCA_035692965.1 Nitrosospira sp.
ACCAGGCTGAAAATGAGAGTGTCGAGGGGCATCTACGCGAAATGGGATATCCAGCTCCGGAAAAAATCCTGCAACGGGTGGAGCAATTTTATTCGGGGGTTCGTTACCGACAACTCCCAAAGGCAAGCAAGGCGCACGCAGACGCGCTCATACCTGCGCTTATCGACGTAGCGAGCCGATTTCCCCGTGCCGAAGTTACACTCGCGCGATTACTCGATCTGCTTAATAACATAAGCCGACGGGCCACCTATCTCTCGCTGCTGGCCGAGCATCCGCTCGCGCTGGAACGGATAGCAAAGCTTGTCAGTGCAAGTGAGTGGGCGAGTGAATATCTGAGCCGTCATCCGATTGTAATGGATGAGCTTTTGAATGTGGACGCGTTTCAAAGCATCCCTGACTGGGCCCGTTTCAAAACCGATCTCATTCTGCAGTTGGATGACGCGAGCAGGTCGAACGGGGCTGGTATCGAACAGCAAATGGATGTATTGCGGCATTTCCACCACGCACAGGTATTTCAGCTGCTCGCAAAGGATGTCGAAGGGCTGCTTCCACTCGAGACGCTCAGCGATCACCTCACCGATCTTGCCGATCTGATACTTGACAGGGTATTGCACCTGGCATGGTCCGGATTGAGACGAACGCATGGGGCGGAGCCTGCTTTCGCGATTATCGGCTATGGCAAACTGGGCGGGAAGGAATTGGGCTACGCGTCGGATCTCGATATTATTTTTATCTATGACGATCCTCATCCGGACGCTCCTGAAGTCTATGCTCGCCTGAGCCAGCGTATCAATTCCTGGCTCACCAGTTACACTTCCACCGGTTTGCTGTACGAGACCGATCTGCGCCTGCGTCCCAATGGAAGCAGCGGACTGCTGGTAACCTCCGTTGAGGCTTTTGACGAATATCAGAAAAATCATGCATGGGTGTGGGAGCATCAGGCATTGACACGCGCTCGCTTCGTTGCTGGCGACATCCGCGTTGGCGAAGCTTTCGAGAGAACGCGAAAGGAGGTCCTTTGCCAATCTCGTGACCTGCAGCGATTAAAACAGGAGGTTTTGCAGATGCGTCGCAAAATCCTTGACGCTCATCCTAACTCAAGTGGTTTGTTTGACGTAAAGCATGACCGCGGCGGGATTATTGACGTTGAATTCATAGTCCAATACCTGATTCTCGGGCATGCACACGATCATCCCGAGTTGACGAGGAATATAGGGAATATCGGGCTCCTCAAGCTATCTGCCGAATTAGGGCTCGTCGACTTGGAAACCGCGGAACGGGCGCTAAGAGCGTATCGGGAGTTTCGCCGGGTTCAGCATAGGCTGAGATTGGCTGGCATCTCCGATCTGGAGGGGAGCCCGCATGATAAGGCGGGGAAATTTGCCCGCGTTGAGCCAGGCTATCTGAGTGAAGAGGTTGCCGCTGTGTTGAGGTTGTGGGAAGAAGTGTTCGGGCCGCAAACCCATCTGTCCATGGGAGAGACGCCTACTCCCGGTTAGTCAACCCCCCGGCCACCACTATGCTCGACACAATTCAACTTAATCATGGCGCTTTTTTTGCTCTATTGCTTCTCGTCCATAACAGGGGGCACGGGAAGCTGCCTCAGTGCCGAATACAGCAATCGGCCTCGGAACATTGCGCTCCGGTCTTCTCGCTGTGGCGCATAAACGACCGCTTCACTCTGCATTTCTTTTGTCAAAATGCGCTAAACTAAGAGGTTTAAATTTATCCGGGGCTCTTAAATGTCAATGGCTGACCGGGACGGCGTGATCTGGAGCGACGGTAAGGTAATCCCTTGGCGTGACGCGACCACCCACGTACTGACCCACACTCTTCACTATGGGCTGGGTGTTTTTGAGGGATTGCGGGCTTACCAGACCGCTCGAGGCTCTGCCATTTTCCGATTGAAGGAGCATACCGACCGCCTTTTCAATTCCGCTCACATATTCATGATGAGGATGCCTTTCGACAAGGCCACTCTCATGCAGGCGCAGTGTGAAATGGTCCGGCTCAACAATCTTGAGTCCTGTTATATCCGTCCCATTGTATTTTACGGCTCGGAGGCGATGGGCATATCGGCTAAAACGCTTTCAGTGCATGTCGCCATTGCCGCGTGGCCATGGGGCGCGTACCTGGGAACCGAGGGTCTGGAAAAAGGTATCCGCGTGAAGACCTCCTCGTTCTCCCGTCACCATGTAAACGTAAACATGTGCCGCGCCAAGTCGGTAACCACTTATGCGAACTCGATACTGGCGCACCAGGAAGTTGCCCATGATGGTTACGATGAAGCACTGCTCCTGGATGTTGACGGCTACGTGGCTGAAGGAGCGGGAGAAAACGTTTTTATCGTAAAGCATGGCAAGCTTTACACGCCCGACATGACCTCCTGCCTTGAAGGCATCACTCGCGCGTCCATCATAGAACTGGCGGGAGAAATCGGTGTGCCGGTGATAGAAAAACGTATTACTCGGGATGAGGTTTACTGTGCTGACGAGGCTTTCTTTACCGGCACTGCTGCTGAAGTGACTCCGATTCGCGAACTTGACAACAGAACGATCGGAAACGGTGGACGAGGTCCTGTCACCGGGAGGCTGCAAGCGATGTTTTTCGACTGCGTCAGCGGCAAGTCGGAGAAACACGCGTCCTGGCTGACCTATGTCTGATTCAAATATAAGGGGAGGAAATCAGCCAATGCAGAAAGAAGCTATCAATGAAGACCGTCTGGTGGAAGTTACCGCGGAGGACTTGCCCTTGCACTGTCCGATGCCATCCATGCTCTTGTGGAATTCGCATCCACGTGTTTACCTGCCCATAGAGAGCACGGGCGAAGCGATGTGCCCTTACTGCGGGACGCGCTATGCCCTAAAGGGAGGCGCTAGTGTTGGGCATCATCATTGACATCCGGCTCAGGCTCGCTTTTTCCCATGCATAAAATTCCGCCGGAAATTTTCAAGGCCTACGATATCAGGGGCGTTGTCGGCAAAACGCTGGATTCGGAAATTGTTAAAGAAATTGGCCATGCAATCGGGACTGAAGCACGGTCGCGAGGCCTTGCTTCCATAGCGATAGGCAGGGATGGCCGATTATCTGGCCCCGAACTTGCGCTTGCGTTGGCAGAGGGCCTGCAAGCGAGCGGCATCGATGTGATAGATGTGGGTGCTGTCGCCACCCCAATGCTCTACTTCGCGGCCTATACCCTCTGCGGTTACTCCGGCGTAATGGTTACCGGAAGCCATAATCCGGCCGAGTACAATGGGCTGAAAATGGTGCTGGGTGGGGAGACGCTGGCGGCGGAATCGATTCAGCGCCTCCGCTTGCGCCTGGAGGATAACGAACTCATGCATGGCGAGGGCAGCTACCAAAAGGTGGATATCGCAGAAGCATATCTTGAGCGCATTACTGGCGATATCAAGCTTGCACGGCCGTTGAAAATCGTGGTTGACTGCGGCAACGGCATTGCGGGCATGTATGCGCCGGAATTATATCGCAGGCTGGGGTGTGAGGTTCTGGAGCTATATTGCGACGTGGACGGTGCTTTTCCCAACCACCATCCGGATCCATCGATACCCGAAAATCTGCGTGACCTCATTGAGACATTACGAGCGGCCGACATGGATCTCGGGTTGGCTTTTGATGGCGATGGAGACCGCGTCGGGGTCGTGACCGGGGACGGCAGCGTTATCTATCCTGATCGTCAGCTGATGCTGTTTGCTGCAGATGTGCTGTCGCGAAATCCAGGCGGACGGATAATTTTCGATGTCAAATGCACGCGCAATCTGACGAAGTGGATCGAGCGGCACGGGGGTGAGCCCATCATGTGGAAAACAGGCCATTCCTTTATCAAAGGCAAGTTAAAGGAAACCAATGCGCTGCTCGCCGGTGAGATGAGCGGCCACATTTTTTTCAAGGAACGCTGGTATGGGTTTGATGATGGTCTTTACGCAGGTGCGCGCCTCCTGGAGCTTCTTGGAAATCAAAGTGATATTGATGCCACGTTGCACGCCCTTCCCGATTCTGTCAGTACGCCCGAGCTCCATATCAAGCTGAAAGAGGGGGAGAATTACGAGCTTATTGCACAGTTGCAAAAAACTGCTCGTTTTGACAATCCCGAGCGCATTATCACTACCGACGGGCTGCGGGTTGAGTATAAGGACGGGTTTGGCCTAGCTCGCTCGTCCAATACCATGCCGGTGATCGTCTTGCGTTTCGAGGCGGACAACGAAGCGTCACTCGCGCATATACAGAACGATTTCAGAAGAGTCATCCTCGAGGCTAAACCCGACGCTGCCTTACCTTATTAGTCCGCGTCACCCACCAGTTACTGCGTTAGATCCGGGCTGTCGGGGCGCTGCAAACAGCTGGAGGTTTTAGATATACTTGGAACGCCATTCTCTGGGATTACGACGAATGTCGCTTTCTTTTTTATATAATTTTATTTTGCATGACCAAAATGGAAGAAGCTGCTAAAACGCGTGTCCTGTTCGTGTGCATGGGCAACATTTGCCGCTCTCCAACCGCAGAGGCTGTTTTTCGGCGCCAGGTTGAAGCTGCGGGTCTGGAGAACGAGATTTATATCGATTCCGCCGGAACGCATGACTATCACATCGGCGAACCGCCGGATGAAAGGGCCCAGAAAGCCGCAGCCAAGCGAGGCTATGGAACGAACGGACTGCGGGCTCGGCAGGTGGATGAAAAGGATTTCGAGGAGTTTCACTACATTCTGGCAATGGACCGGGGAAATCTCGCGGCATTGCAGCGAGAGTGTCCGCCGGAGTACAAGCATAAGCTCGGCTTGCTGATGCAGTACAGCGATAGATTCTCCACTGGATCCCGTGAGGTTCCCGATCCCTATTTCGGAGGACAGCAAGGTTTTGAGCACGTTCTAAATCTTGTCGAGGAGGCGGGGAGCGGGTTGCTCAAGCGTATTCAGAACGAAAGACGGCAATCTCTCGCAAATAGCGAGCCGATTTGATCGATCCTGGCAATCTGCGGAGTGGAGTGTCGTTCACCCCACTTCTTACACTCCTTCTTACACCTCTTTTCTATCTTTTTATCAAATAAAACCTTATTTGTGCGTTTCTACCTGCACCAACGGCTCGTCCTGGTCCGGGATTTGGACTGGCAAATGCTGTTTTCGCCGCCGCGGCGCCACTTCAGTTCCAGCATCTGATTCGGCAGGTTTCAGTTTCTCAGGAACTGTCTCAACCATGACCAGACCGCTCGCCCTCAGATCGGGAAGCTCGATTATCGGCGATGGGAGCGGCTGCTGGGTTTCGTGATAGCCTTCAACCTGAAGGGGTTGTGCAGCATCCAGATCCTTTTCCAGATCCTTTTGATCGCTCTGACCGTTATCCTCCGTTTCCCGCCCTCCTGATGTTGAATGCGCGAATTCCACGTTTCCTGTTTGTTCAGCGGTAAGCTGAACAGGAAGCCCCAAATTTTCCAGATTTTCCGGTTGCCTCTCGGGCAACTCGGTTGATCCCGGCGCAGGTTGCTCCATCTCAGGTTTTACTGTCACGTCCTTCTGCACCAATGGAGACTCTGACACAGTAGCAGAACTTGAACTGGGGGTTGCCACAGCTGCCAGCCCTGAGGAAACCAGCGTGAGGGCAGGCGCCTCCTGCACGAGCTCGGGAAGGGGTTGTGAGATTTCGATTTCGATTTTGCCTTCGGGCTGAACCGCCTCTCCTTCTACCTGCTGCGGGTGGGAATGTTTCGGAGCCAACTGCTTGTTCTCCCGCAAAGGGCGTTCTGCACGTTCGCGCTGCCTACCGCCGCGCCGCCGCCGCCGTGATGCCTCTTCCTGCTGAGGGACTTCGTCTGCTGTGACGTTTTCGTCTCCCGGCAATTTGGCTTCTCCCCGGTTCTTGTCATCCCGGGGGGGCCGGGCCTGCTTTCTCTGCGGGCTTCTTTCGTTTTGAGGCTTTGACTCGCTTCGTTTTTCGAGCCGCTTCGGCAGGTCTCCTGCGGCCTTGTTCAAACCCGTGGAAGCCTCTCCGCTTCGCTCAAGCGCATCCACCCGATCGCCGCGAATACGCGCACGGCCGATTCGATCATGGCTTCTCACAGGTTCAGATCGAGCCTTTGTTTCTCCTGGGGCTATCTGCTTGAACCAGCCGAATATCTTATCCAATAACGACGGGGCCTGCTCCTGCTGCTGCGGATGGGCATTTTGCTCGCGTATCGGCGCTGGCTGAGAAGGAATAATGCCGCGCACTGCCGCCTGTTGCCGTGCCGGTTTGATTTCCTGTCCGGTCGATGGAAGCAGGACCTCTTGTGAAGGTTTCTCCATCCTTTGATAGCTGACCTGAATATCGCCTGACTTGACATCGTCATGCCGCAACCGGCTGATATTATAGTTCGGCGTTTCGAAATAAATATTAGGGATCAGGACCACGTTGACTTTCAGCCGCGCCTCGATCGCATGAATTTCGGCACGCTTTTCATTGAGCAGGTATGTTGCGACATCCACAGGGACCTGAACGTGGAGTACCGCGGTATTTTCCTTCATCGCTTCTTCCTGGATTATTCTCAGGATATGTAATGCGGAGGAATCCGTGCCCCGGATATGGCCCGTGCCATGGCAACGAGGGCAGGAAATGTAACTGCTCTCGCCAAGCGAAGGCCTCAAGCGCTGGCGGGACAGTTCCAGCAAGCCGAAGCGGGAAATCTTGCCCATTTGAACGCGCGCCCGATCATAGCGCAATGAATCGTGCAGCCGATTTTCTACCTCCCGCTGATTCCGGGCGATTTCCATGTCGATGAAATCGATCACGACAAGACCTCCCAGGTCACGCAGACGCAACTGCCTGGCAATTTCGTCCGCAGCTTCCAGATTGGTGTTAAGGGCGGTCTGTTCGATATCTGAACCACGTGTAGCGCGTGCAGAGTTTACATCAACCGATACCAAGGCTTCCGTATGGTCGATCACTATCGCGCCACCGGAAGGCAGCGTCACCTGACGCGAATAAGCGGTCTCAATCTGGTGCTCGATCTGAAAGCGGGAAAAAAGAGGCACATCATCCCGGTAGAGCTTGACGCGGCCCACATTGGCAGGCATGACGTGGCTCATGAACTGGCACGCCTGTTCGTAGATGCTTTCCGTGTCGATCAGGATCTCGCCAATTTCCTGATGAAAATAGTCACGTATCGCGCGAATGACAAGGCTGCTTTCCTGATAAATCAGGAAAGCGCCACTCTGGCTATTGGACGCGTCCTCGATGGCGCGCCAGAGTTGCAAAAGATAGTTCAGATCCCACTGCAATTCCTCTTCGCTGCGTCCAATTCCGGCCGTTCGGGCAATGATGCTCATTCCTGGAGGAATATCGAGCTGGGACATGATATCCCTCAATTCCGCACGATCCTCCCCCTCTATACGGCGCGATACACCTCCGCCGCGAGGATTGTTGGGCATCAGAACCAGGTAGCGGCCAGCAAGGGAGATATAGGTAGTGAGTGCCGCCCCCTTCGTCCCGCGTTCATCCTTGTCCACCTGGACGATGAGTTCCTGGCCCTCGCGGAGGGCCTCCTGGATGCGAGTGCGCGAGGAATCGCCGTTTTCGCGGAAGTATGAGCGGGAGATTTCCTTGAAGGGAAGAAAGCCGTGACGCTCGCCGCCATACTCGACAAACGCAGCCTCGAGGCTTGGCTCGATTCGGGTAATTACGCCTTTATATATGTTGCCTTTACGTTGTTCCTTTCCTGAAGATTCAATATCGAGATCAATGAGTTTTTGACCATCGACGATAGCGACACGAAGTTCTTCCGGGTGTGTCGCATTAAACAGCATGCGTTTCATTTTGTATGCCTCCCGCGCTCTTGTCACGGGCAGACAGCCAGCGCGCGATGTGCATCAGCGCGCATACGAGCATTTTAGTCAGACAGCTTGATCATGATGTCGGGGCCGGGTGAACGATGACTATTTCTCTGGCTTGTCAATAAGGCCCTGCCTTTATAGCAGAGTCAGGGAATCAGGTTTCAATCAGCTTGAAAATGCGGTCCGCACGTGGGACGCTGGTAAAGCTGAAAACGAAATCTACGTGTGCTTTGAGCGCGCAAATCAATTACTATCACTACTTTATTGGTGAGCGACGTTAACCAGATCCTCGGGGCTGGCTTTTGCCAATGCCATATCAATTTGAATCAACAGCGCGCTTGTTGCGCCGGATAAAGGACAGGCGGGACCGCCGAACTGACAAGTATAAGTAGAATTAAACATTTGGGCAAAGAATTTCCATCCCGGCAAGCGGTTAAAGAAATAATAAAAGAAGATAGCGATGGTCAGCGCGTTGACAATTTTCTAATCAAGCGGCTGAAGGCCGTACCCAAAAGCCATATTTACCGACTGTTGCGCAGTGGCCAGGTACGGGTCAACAGCAAGCGCGTCGAGCCGGGACATCATCTTCACCTCGGCGATATCGTGCGAATCCCGCCGGTCACTGCGGTTGAACCGGATTCTCCCCCCGCCAAAACGCGGAGCGCGAGAATCTTCCGGCATGTGCTGTTCGAGGTGCTGTTCGAGGATCACTGCCTGATAGTCATCAACAAGCCATCCGGGATGGCGGTTCATGGTGGAAGTGGAATAAGCCTGGGGATTATCGAGCAGCTACGGGCGCAGCATCCGGAGTGGAAGTTCCTGGAACTGGTGCACCGCCTGGACAGGGAAACCTCGGGAGTTCTGCTCCTTGCAAAGACAAGAACCGCGCTCGTTGAGCTGCACAGGCAGATACGCGAAGGAGTCGTGGGGAAGCAGTACCTGACGCTTGTTAAAGGTGAATGGCAAAACGCCAGGCAAAGCGTGAGGTTGCCCCTCAACAAATTCGTAACCTTGGCGGGGGAAAGGCGTGTAGCCGTGGTAACTGGAACAAAGGTAGAGAAGCCGATGGCCGCGCATACCGTGTTCGTGCTAAAGAGGCGCTTTCAGGATTTCAGTCTGCTTCAGGCGGAAC